>CANRGO010000028.1 GCA_947630125.1 uncultured Lachnospiraceae bacterium
ACCGAATAATGTAATGATTGCATTAGCACTGTTTCTAACATTTTTTATCATGTCACCGACTATAACTACGATATATGATACGGCGATTGTTCCGTTTGACAATGGAGAGATAACCCAGGAAGAGGCATTTGAGATAGGAATTGAACCTCTACGGCAATTCATGTATCAACAAACACAAACCAAGGATGCTAGTATGTTCATGGAAATTGCTGGTTATGAATGGACCGGTAAGTTAGAAGAAATTCCAACTTCAGTTTTGATTCCAAGTTTTATTATTGGAGAATTAAGGGCAGCTTTTATTTTTGGATTTTTGATTTACATACCATTTATTGTAATCGATATGGTAGTGGCGTCCACATTAATGGGAATGGGAATGATGATGCTTCCGCCTACTACAATATCGATGCCATTTAAAATACTGCTTTTTGTATTGGCAGATGGTTGGAACCTGATAATCGGTATTTTAGTTAAAACGTTTTATTAAAGGAGTTCATATGACAATTGATACTGTAGTTACCATTGCTCAGGCAACTTTATTAGTGATTATTAAGTGTTCAGCGCCTATGCTTTTATCATCTCTTATTGTGGGACTAATTGTATCCGTATTTCAAACCGTTACCTCGATTCAAGAACAAACGTTAACCTTTGTTCCTAAAATTTTAACTGTCTTTGTGGTTTTAATGGTGTTTGGAAACTGGATATTAACTACTATAATTGAGTATATCAATAATCTTTGGAGTTCCATAAGTCAATACGTTTAATATTTTTAATTTAAAAAGGTTACTATAGAGTAAGGCATGGTGATTACTATGATTGATTTATCCTTTCCCTTAGAAGAATTGGAAATTTTTCTTTTAATTATGACTAGGGTAACAGCGTTTATCTATATTGCTCCCTTTTTTGGGATGAATAACACACCAAACCGTGTGAAAATCGGTTTGGGATTTTTCATATCTTATTTACTATATCAAACTCTTTCACCTATAGAATATATTCAATATCAGACTTTAGTACAATATGCAATTATCATTATCAAAGAAGTTTTCACGGGTTTAATTATTGGTCTATCGGCACAGATGTGTCTTTCCATCGTATCCTTTGCGGGTAAAATAATTGATATGGAAATTGGGCTTTCCATGTTAAATCAAATGGACCCTACCACAAAAGAGCAAAGTTCCATCACTGGTATTTACTATCAATATGTGGTTATGCTGATGCTGATTATTTCAGGAATGCATCAATACTTAATCAAAGCACTTGTGGAAACATTTACCTTGATTCCACTGAATCAGGCAAATTTTCACTTGCAGTCTTTTTATGATTCCTTTTTAAGCTATCTTACATCATACGTAACCATAGGCTTTCGGATTTGTCTTCCTGTTCTTGCTGTTTCATTAATATTAAATGCAGTTTTAGGAATCCTAGCAAAAACGGCACCACAACTTAATATGTTTGCAGTTGGAATGCAACTTAAGGTTTTGGTTGGACTTGTTACACTTTTTTTTACAACTGTTATGCTTCCAGGAATTGCTAATTTTATATTTATACAAATGAAAACTATGATGAAGTCATTTGTGGAAGGAATGATGTGATGCTTACTTTTGATTTACAGTTTTTTGCAAAAGATGGACCTGGTGGTGAAAAAACAGAACCTGCATCTCAGAAAAAATTAACGGATGCAAGAAAAGATGGTCAGGTTGCAAAAAGTAAAGAGCTCGGAAATGGCTTGCTGATTTTGGCTCTTTTTATTTCATTAAAGTTATTTATTGGTTATGTTGGGAATGCAATGTTGGAACTTTTCCCAGCATTTTACTTAAAAATACCAGAAATGATTAAGATGCCAGGTTCGGCTATTTCGATGAAAAATATGACTTCCCTGTTGTTTAATACTTTGGTACAAATACTTCGTATCGTAGCTCCATTTTTTATTGTTGCAGTACTGGTATCCTTTCTTGGTGATTTTTATCAGGTTAAGTGGAAACCTACAACGAAACCATTAAAACCTAAATTTAGTAATATGAGTCCTATTAAAGGTTTAAAACGTATGTTATCTACGAAATCGTTGATAGAGTTATTGCGATCAGTAATTAAAATTGGTTTAATTGGATTTGTGGTATATGATACACTTGTGGAGCAGGTTGCGGCACTTTTAAGTATGTATGATATGTCACTCATGCAGGGGATAGCCTTAATTGGAGATATTATCATCAATCTTGGACTCAAAGTTTCGGCTTTTTATATGGTGCTAGCTGTTGCTGATTATGCATATGAAAAATGGAAATTTTCAGAAGATATGAAAATGACAAAACAAGAAGTGAAAGATGAATATAAAAACTCAGAAGGAAATCCAGAAGTAAAAGGAAAAATCCGTGCAAAAATGAGGGAGGCGTCCCGTAGAAGAATGATGCAGGCGGTTCCTACCGCGGATGTCATTATTACAAACCCTACTCATTTCGCAGTAGCGATTAAATATGATCCAGCCGTTTCGGATGCTCCTCTTGTTGTTGCGAAAGGGCAAGATTATTTAGCCCAGAGAATCAAAGAAATGGCAAAAGAAAACCATGTGGAAATTGTTGAAAATAAACCATTAGCAAGAATGTTATATGCGAATGTTGAAATAGGTGAAATTATTCCGCCTGAATTATATCAAGCTGTGGCTGAAATTTTAGCGATGGTATACAAAATGCAGGGGAAGGTCTAATTGATAAAAATTGAGAAAGGAGGAAACTTTATGAAGATGAAAAAAGCCGATTTAGGCGTAGCGTTATATGTACTTGCAGCATTTGTGATGATGATTGTTACGGTTCCTCCCTGGTTACTTGACATTTTAATTGCTCTTAATATGGCAACTGCATTTATTGTAATGTTTGGTTGTATGTTTGCCAAAGAAGTATTGGAACTGTCTTATTTTCCAACTATTTTATTGTTTACAACAATATTTCGAATTTCATTAAATGTGTCCTCAACCAGATTGATTCTAACCAGTGGTGATCCAGGAAGTGTTGTACGTGTATTTGGTGAATATGTAGGCGGTGGTGATTTAATTGTTGGAATCATTGTTTTTATTATTCTATTAATTGTACAGTTTATGATTATTAACAAGGGTTCTGAACGTGTTGCCGAAGTAACAGCTCGTTTTACGTTGGATGCTATGCCAGGTAAGCAGATGGCTATTGATGCGGACTTAAATACAGGTGCAATTACAGATGAAGAAGCAAAGCATCAGAGAGCAAAAATACAGCAGGAATCTAGCTTTTTTGGTTCTATGGATGGTGCTGTTAAATATGTAAAAGGAGACGCAACAGCTGGGCTTCTAATAACTGGCATCAATCTAATCGGTGGCATTGCCATGGGTGTATTGAGACAGGGTATGGAAATTACAGACGCTCTTGATACCTTTACTATTTTAACCATAGGAGATGGGCTTGTAAGTGCGATACCTTCCCTTTTGATTTCATTGTCTACAGGTATTTTGGTTACAAAAGGTTCAAAGGATGCAGATTTTGGAACTGTTCTTGTGGGTCAGCTGTTTGGTGTCCCAAAAGTACTTTATATGGTAGGAGCTACCATGATAGTACTTGGAATAGTAACTCCCTTAAGTAACTTACTATTTTTAACAATCGGTGTCTTCATTATAGTTGCAGCGAGAATGATAGAAGGAACTATTGAAACTGCAAATATTGAGAAAGAAGTTGATATGAATGAAGCGGCAGCGCAGGAAATTAGGCAACCAGAAAATGTTACATCATTACTCCACGTTGATCCGATAGAATTAGAGTTTGGATATGGAATCATTCCGCTTGCGGATGTGAATCAGGGTGGTGACTTATTAGACCGAGTAGTTATGATCCGTCGACAGGTTGCTTTGGAACTTGGAACAGTGGTACCGATTATTCGTCTCAGGGATAATATTCAGCTAAATCCAAATCAATATATTATTAAAATAAAGGGAATTCAGGTCAGTGAGGGTGAGATTCTATTTGACCATTATATGGCCATGAACCCCGGATATGTAGAAGAAGAAATAACAGGAATTCCAACTTTTGAACCATCCTTTCATCTACCAGCTATATGGATAACTGAAGGACAAAGAGAAAGAGCAGAAAGTATGGGATATACGGTTGTAGACCCACCTTCTATCATAGCTACGCACTTAACTGAAATTATTCGTCAACATATTTCGGAACTACTTACAAGACAGGATGTTTCACATTTGATTAGTAACTTAAAAGAAACAAATCCGTCTCTTGTGGATGAATTATATCCAAAACTTTTGAGTCTTGGTGAAATTCAAAAGGTATTACAAAATCTTCTCAAAGAAGGGATTTCAATTCGAGATTTATTATCTGTTTTTGAAACATTGGCTGATTATGCAAGTTCAACAAGGGACACGGATATTTTAACCGAGTATGTTAGACAAAGTTTAAAGAGGGCAATATCAAACAAGTATTTTCCTTCCAATGAAACAAGTAGTGTTGTTACCTTAGATCCTAAGATCGAACAGGAGATTATGGGTAGTGTTAAACAAACAGAACAGGGAGCTTACTTGACTCTTGATCCAGAAAGAACAAAATTAATTATTTCCGCAGTAAAAAAGGAAACAGCAAAACTCGAAAATCTTGGCAAGAATCCAGTTATTATTACATCGCCAATCGTTCGTATGTATTTCAAAAAAATGACAGAAGATTATGTGAGAGATTTGATTGTTGTTTCATATAATGAAGTAGAATCAAATATTGAATTACAATCTGTAGGGATGGTGACAACCTAATGATAATAAAAAAATTTCAAGGAAAAAATGAAGAGGAAGCAATCGAAGCTGCTAAGAAAGAATTAGGGCCTAGTATTGTAATTATGAATGTAAAGCCTCTAAAGAAAAAAGGCTTTCATAAATTGTTTTCAAAATCAAAAACAGAGGTAACCGTTGCTTTGGAAGAGGAATCTGAAAAATCAAAGCCAAGCCCTAGTTATACAGGGTTTGAAGCATTGGTGTCAGATCAAATGTCACGGTCGCCACTTCGAGAAGAACAGAAGTTGGAACCTGTAAAGACCATGGAGCAAAACGGAAAAGCCATAGAAGAAAAACTCAATAATCTGCAACTTTTTCTGGAACAGCAATTGCAAAAAACTGAGGAAGAAAAAGAAAAGGAAAAAGATTCAGAGAAAGAGGATGAAAAGGAAAACAATCAACAAATCATTTTTTTAAAACTTTTATATAATACCATGATTGAAAACGAAATTCATGAAGTAAATGCAAATCAGCTGATTGATGAAGTGGAAAAATTATTAAAGCCAAATATGACAATCGATCATATCCTTGCAAACATCTATCAGAAAATGATCTTAAAATTTGAAAAACCTCAGACGATAACTCCTTCAGAGAAAGGTCCAAAGTTAATTTATTTTGTTGGGCCGACAGGAGTGGGAAAGACAACCACAATTGCAAAAATAGCGTCAAAGTATCGGGTGGAAGAAAAGAAGAAAATAGCCCTTCTTACTGCAGATACCTACCGAATCGCAGCTGCAGAGCAACTTCGGACCTATGCAAGTATTTTGGAAGTCCCATTTCGAATTATTTACACGGTAGAAGAAATGGAAGATGCTTATCAAGATTTTAAAGATTATGACTATATATTTGTGGATACAGCAGGACATTCTCATCATAACATGAGCCAGAAGGAAACCATGGAGCAGTTTATTCACTCATTGGATATGCACGTTGAAAAAGAGGTATATCTTGTATTAAGTGCAACCACAAAATATAGAGACTTGATTGATATAGCAGACATTTACAGTAAAATAACAGAATATAAATTGATCTTTACAAAGCTAGATGAAACGACAACATTTGGTAATTTGCTAAACATCAAGCTTCATACAAAGGCACCTATGTCTTATGTAACCTGTGGACAAAATGTACCAGAAGACATTTTGATTTTTAATCCGCAAAACACAGTGAAACAGTTGCTTGGAGGCAAACGTTTTTAAAGCAAGAGGTTTATGATAGGACAAATTGTTACTATGATTTTTGCATTTATTTTTGTGCTTTTTACAAAGCATGCGGATTACAGGAGGCAGGTTTATTATAATGGATCAGGCAGAACAACTAAGGAATATTATTAAAGGAAACACTCAAAATAAACGTCCTTTAGCCAGGGTGATTACAGTTACAAGTGGTAAAGGTGGTGTTGGGAAAAGCAACACCTCTATTAATCTCGCAGTTCAGATGAAAAAGATGGGTCAAAGAGTTATTATTCTGGACGCAGACTTTGGACTGGCAAATATTGAAATTATGTTTGGAGCTGTTCCTAAACATAATTTAAGTGATCTTATCTATCAGGGGAAAAATATCAAAGAAGTTATAACCTGGGGTCCCATGGAAGTTGGGTTTATATCTGGCGGCTCTGGAATTGCAGGATTAAGTAATTTAAATAAAGATCACTTAACCTATATCATTCAAAACCTTGCAGAACTTGATGCACTATGTGATGTGATTATTATTGATACTGGAGCAGGAATTTCTGATGCAGTACTAGAATTTTTAGTGGCCAGTGGTGAAATCATTTTGGTGACCACACCAGAACCTACATCCATAACAGATTCCTATTCTTTATTAAAGGCTTTACACAGACATCCAAGATTTTCCAGTGAACTATCTCAAATCAGAGTCATTGCCAATAAAGTTGGTTCATCCGATGAAGGACATACTTTATTTAATAAACTAAATGTGGTAGTATCAAGATATCTAAAGTTACCAATTTCATATCTGGGCTCGATTCCGGAGGATTCTTTGTTATCCAAAGCAGTTATGCAGCAAATACCTGTATCAATACAGAGTCCAAATGCAAAGTCAACCAAAGCGTATGAAGAAATCACCGCTTCATTGATGAGTCGAGAAAGTAATCAAGGAATTAATAAGAGAGGTATGGCAGCATTTTTTTCCCATATTATTACAGGCAAAAAAAATTATTAAAAGCGAGGGATCAGCATGTTATCGAATTATGTTTTACCCGGAGATCGTATTGAGTTGCAGTCAGTGAATAGAAGTTTGATAGAAAACGAAACAAAAAGAATTTATGAAACAAAAGTGTTTGATATTTTATCCAATGATAAAATGGAAATTGTTATGCCTATGGATAAAACAAAATTGATATTACTTCCTGTTGATGCAGAGTATGATATTCATTTTTATACAAAATCTGGTTTGTTTCAGTGTTTTGCTCGCGTGATTGACCGCTATAAATCAAACAATGTATATATATTAGCACTTGAGTTAACAAGTAATCTTAGAAAACATCAGAGAAGAGAATACTATCGCTTCAGCTGTGCCTTGGAAATGAATGCCAGGAATTTAAAAGAAGAAGAAGTGATTGCCATAGATAAAAATGCAGTTCAGTTGGTACCAGGGCTCCCACTTAAAAGAAGTGTGATTGTGGATATTAGTGGTGGCGGACTTCGTTTTGTATCAACACAAAGATATGAAGTTGACAGCCTGATTTATTGTAATTATCAACTACTTGTGAATGGAAAGACAAAAGAATATAATCTCGTGGGAAAAATATTAAAACTACGAGAACTAGATAATAGACCGGGAGAATATGAACATAGAATACAGTATGTAAATATTGACATGGATGTAAGGGAAGAAATAATTAAGTATATTTTTGAGGAAGAGCGTAAATATAGAAGAAGAGAAAAAGGTTGAATTGGTTAATATTTCGCTTATAAGCAGATGGGAGCCTATATGAAAAGAAAAATACTTGTAGTTGATGACTCTGCACTCATGAGAAGTGTGCTTTGTGATATAATAAATTCAGATGAAAGATTTCAAGTAGAAGACCGTGCAACCAATGGGTTAGAAGCATTTGAACTCTTAAAGCGCAAAGCTTACGATGGTGTTGTTTTAGATGTAAACATGCCAGTTATGAATGGTATAGATTTACTGAAAGAACTAAAGAGGAATAAAATTGCTGCCAAGGTAATGATGGCGAGTACCGATACAAGGCAAGGAGCTAAAGTTACCATGGATGCTCTGGAACTTGGAGCAATTGATTGTGTACATAAACCAGATCGAGCGATGAGCGCAAGAGGAGACGAGTTTAAAGAATTATTTTTGAACACGTTAGATGCGGTTACTCAAAGTACCATTCAAGAATTTAGCGCTGCCTATCAAAGGGAAGAGATGAAATCTACGAAAAAAGTCGTAGAAATTGTTCGTAGACATACTGCTGAAATAGGGAAAAATCGAATCATAGCGATTGCGAGTTCAACGGGTGGACCAAAAGCCTTGCAACAAGTTATACCATTATTACCAAAAGATTTGGATGCTCCTGTACTCATTGTTCAACATATGCCAGCTGGCTTCACAAAATCATTAGCAGAGAGACTAGACTCCTTAAGTGAAATACATGTGAAGGAAGCAGAAGAGGGTGATGTTTTACAACCTGGAACAGCCTATCTGGCCGCTGGTGGAAAACATATGAAGGTACGCAGCCAGCTTGGAAGGGTGAGTATTTATTATTCAGATGAACCAACCAGAGAAGGGGTAAAACCTTGTGCAAATTATATGTATGAGTCCCTTATGGAAAGTCCTTATGATGAGGTGGTGTGCGTGGTGTTAACTGGTATGGGCGCTGATGGAACAAAAGGAATCTTAAATCTGAAAAATAGTAAGAAATTACATGTGATTGCCCAAGAACAGAGTACATGTGCGGTATATGGAATGCCAAAAAGCATAGTTACTGCTGGGCTTGCAAATCAGATTGTAACTTTAAATCAGGTAGCACAGGAAATTATTATGAATGTGGGGGTAAAATAGTATGGATGTAAGTCAATATTTGGAGATTTTTTTAGATGAGACAAAAGAACATTTACAGAATCTAAATACATTAATTTTAAATTTGGAACAAAGTCCTGAGGACATGGATGCCATCAATGAAATTTTTCGTGCGGCACACTCTCTTAAAGGAATGGCAGGAACAATGGGTTATAAAAGAATGCAAAATCTTACCCATGATATGGAGAACGTTTTTTCAGAAGTGCGAAATGGACAAATAAAAGTCAAAGCAAATATGATTGATATTTTATTTCAATGTCTGGATGCACTTGAAAACTATCTTGCAAATATTCAAGCAACAAGCGATGAGGGAACAGAGAATAATGAACCTTTAATGAAACTTTTAAACGGATTATTAGAACCAGAAACTTCAGGTGATGAAACACCTAAAAAGGAGAAAGTTCAAAATGCTACTAAAGTTTCTGATACTGTCGCTGCATCTGATAATAAATCCTTGGATACCAAGGAACCAAAGAAGTGGCTTGATATTAAACTAGATGAATCTGCAAAAGATGTTATGAAGGAAGCAATTCGCAGAGGAAAGAAAGTGTATGGAATAACTGTATTCGTACAAGAAAGTTGTATTTTGAAAGCTGCTCGTGCGTTTCTTGTATTCAAAGCACTTGAACCAATTGGTGAAATTATTGTATCAGTTCCATCCACACAGGATATTGAAGATGAAAAATTTGACCTTGATTTTAGTATGTTCTTTATTACAGATAAAGATAGCGATGTTGTGATGCGTGCGATTAAAAATGTGTCAGAAATAAGAGAAGCGATTGCTGAAGAAGTAGATAAGGCACAACTTCTCCCTTCTGGTGATGAAGATGCTTATGAAGAGGCAGAAGTAACTTCTGCTAAGAAACACAACACTGGGGATTCCAATACTGCAGTTGCGAATACTTCTCAAAGTCAGGTTCAGGAAACACAAACTTCTAAACCAGATAAAAAGAATAGCGTTTCCAAACCAATTGTAAACAGAACAGTACGTGTTGATATTGAGAAATTAGATGTATTAATGAATCTAGTTAGTGAATTAATTATTGCGAAAAACTCTCTGGTTTCTGCAGCAGCAACTGACACATCAGGAAATACAAATGTAAATGAACAGATTGAATACTTAGAAAGTGTTACTACAAATCTTCATGAATCAGTTATGAAGGTTCGAATGGTACCAATTGAAAGTGTCTTAAATAAGTTCCCACGTATGATTCGTGATTTATCAAAATCATTGAATAAAAAAATGGAACTATATATGACAGGTGAAGAGACAGAACTTGATCGTACTGTGGTTGATGAAATCGGAGATCCATTGATGCATTTATTACGTAATTCTGCAGATCATGGTTTGGAAAGCCCTGAAGTACGTAAGCAAAGAGGTAAAAACTCGGTAGGTTCTATATTCTTAGATGCATATCAAGATGGAAACAATGTAATCATTGAAGTTCGAGATGACGGAAACGGCATTGATGTTGATGTGGTAAAAAATAAAGCAATCGAGCGCGGTGTAATCACAGTAGATCAAGCTGAAAATATGCCAGATAAAGATATTATTAATTTATTGTTTTTACCAAGTTTTTCAACTGCCAAAGTGGTTTCAGATGTCTCTGGTCGTGGTGTAGGCTTAGATGTTGTAAAGAGTAAAATTGAGGCGTTAAGTGGTGAAGTAGAAGTAAGAAGTAAACTTGGTGAAGGAAGTACATTTACCATAAGACTACCACTTACACTTGCGATTATTCAAGCGCTTATGGTTGATGTAGGAAATGAAAAATATGCGATTTCCTTAAGTTCCATACAGACGATTGAAGATATATCACCTAGTGAAATCAAGACAGTTCAGGCAAAAGAAGTAATAAATCTACGTGGCAGTGTTATTCCATTAGTACGATTAAATACTGTTTTAGATGTTACATCAACCAAAACGGAAGATGAATCTATGGTAGTGGTTATTGTGAAAAAAGGTGATAAAATGGCTGGTTTAGTTGTGGATAACCTTATGGGTCAACAGGAAATTGTTATCAAATCACTTGGTAAATATATTAGTAAAAGTAAGATTATCAGTGGCGCAACAATTCTTGGAGATGGTGAAGTTGCACTTATCCTTGATACCAACGCACTATTCTAAAATTTAGGAGGGAACCAGTATGAATGAATTGAAAATGGAATCCAGTACCACTCAGTATATTGTAATCAGACTTGGAAAAGAGCAGTATGGTATCGATATTAAAAATATAGATAATATTGTTCGTATGCAACATATCACAAGAGTACCGAAGGTGGCAGAATATTTAAAAGGCGTTATTAATCTTCGTGGTGAAGTAATACCAGTTATGAGTCTTCGCTTGAAAATGAATCTTTCTGTAGATGAAATAACAAAAAGTACCCGTATTATTATATTAAAATTTGAACAAGGTGCAATAGGTGTTATGGTAGATGAAGTGAAAGAAGTAATAACTTTAGACCATGCACAAATTGATAAAGTTACCTATGATAATAAAGAAGACAAAGTAAATTACTTAAGTGGCGTTGGAAAAACAGCAGATGGATTAATCTCTATCCTAGATTTAAACGTTGTTGTTTCTGAAAGGGAAAACGCATAAGAGAGGACAGTCTTATGGACGAAATGAATTTAGAGCAAGTAACAGAAAGTTATTTTGATGTACTGAAAGAACTTGGTAATATTGGGGCTGGTAACGCAACAACAGCCCTTGCTCAATTGCTAAACTGTAAGGTGGATATGAAGGTGCCTCAGGTTAAGTTGCTGAATTTTAATGAAGTAGGTGCAGCTATGGGTGGCGAAGAGCAAATCATGGCTGGTATTTATCTACTAGTTGAAGGTGATATAACAGGGAGCATTATGTTTTTGCTTGAAGTTAAATCGGCAAGACATCTTGTTTCTAAACTTATGGGAACAGAAATTGAAGGTGAAGATTTTACAGATATGGAGATTTCTGCATTGAAGGAAATTGGGAACATTATTACAGGTTCTTATCTAAATTCATTGTCAACCTTAACCAATTTAACCATTTATCCCTCTGTGCCAGATTTAAGTATTGATATGGCAGGAGCAATCTTGAGTGTACCTGCAATTGAATTTGGTACTCTAGGAGATCAGATTTTATTAATTCAAACCCAATTTACCGATGACTATGACTTAGATGGCTATTTTATATTGCTTCCCGACCTTGAATCCTATGGAAAAATATTAAAAGCATTGGGACTTATTAGTTAAGTCTGTTTCAAAATTTTAAATACATACAAAGCAATATGAAATTGGGGAATTTGATATGGGTGAAGTGATAAAAGTAGGAATGGCGGATTTAAAAATATGCATTAGTCCAGACAGTATAACCACACTTGGGCTTGGGTCTTGTGTAGGAATTGCTCTCCGTGATCCGATTACGAAAATTGGTGGATTAGCGCATATTATGCTTCCAGATAGTACAGCAATCAGAAATCAAACAAATATATATAAGTTTGCAGATACAGGTATCGATGAACTCGTAAGGCTGATGGTAGAAAAAGGCGCTTCCAAACAACGAATGGTTGCTAAAATTGCAGGTGGTGCCCAAATGTTTGCATTTCAGAACAAGAGCGATTTGGTTCGTGTGGGAGAGCGTAATGTGGAAGCCACAAAGAGTAAGCTGAAGGAGATGGGAATAAAAATCCTAGCCGAAGATACAGGAAACAGTTACGGAAGAACAGTAATTTTCTATCCAGAGACTGGAGATTATTACATAAGAGCTGTAGGAAAAAGTGAAACGGTTATTTAAACGACACATTCTGATGGGAATCAATATGAAAATTAAAAATTTACCTTTAATTATTATGCTATTTGCAGGAGCGATAACCAGTATTATTATATATTTTAAAAAATATAGTACCCAAGAGATGCTGTTTACGGTATTGATTGTTCTTGTGGTATTTTATGTAATAGGAATGGTTGTGAAAGAGATTATTGAATACTTTCTTAAAACAGATCAGGCAGAGAAAACTGACTCTGAAAAGGTGATAGAAAAAGAATCAGAAACGACAGAGAATGCCCCAGGTGAGAAATAAAATCACATAGATGTCGTTATGAAGGAATTCGGAGGGCACAATGGACGAAGCGGGAAGAAAACGATTGTGGGATGAATATGATAAGTCTCATGGAAGTGATATACGGGAAAAACTAATTCTTGAATATGCTCCACTTGTAAAAGTTGTTGCGGGAAGATTAAGCGTATATTTGGGCTATAATGTTGAATATGATGATTTGGTGGGCTATGGTATTTTTGGATTAATTGATGCAATTGACAAGTTTGATAGCAAAAAAGCTGTTAAATTTGAAACCTACGCAAGTCTTAGGATTCGTGGAGCTATTTTGGATCAAATTAGAAAAATGGATTGGATACCCAGAACAATTCGTCAGAAACAAAAAAAAATAGATGTAGCTATGAAAGAAGTAGAAAGTGAAACTGGTAGAAATGCAACGGATGAGGAAATAGCGAAATCTCTTGGCATTTCGGATGATGAACTTCTTGATTGGCAGTCTCAGATGAAAATAACAAATATTGTTTCTTTAAATGAATATCTAGAACAAGGGGTTGAGATTCCAAATGGAACCAATGCATCCAGACAATTTGCCGCACCTGAAGATGTGATGGAACAGTCCGAATTGAAGGCAAAGCTAATGGAGGCACTTGAACTTTTAACAGAAAAAGAAAAAAAAGTAGTCCTTCTTTACTATTATGAAGAACTCACACTGAAAGAAATCAGTCATGTAATGGAAATTTCGGAGTCAAGGGTATCACAACTACACACGAAATCACTACAGAAAATGAAATTGAAACTTGGAAACTACATGGGAATATTGTCTAACTTATAGGGGCGTGGGAAGGATTATTAAGAGCATGAATGGATATTTTAGTCTTTTAATTGATGACAGAGGGACATTTATAAAATTAGTACAAGCAACGGATGGCGGTGAGCCAATCAATATCAATGAGGTTATGCAGTATTTGCAAATGCAGAAAATTATGTATGATACCGTTGCGCTTGGAAAAGCATTTCGTGAAAATATGGGAAATGTGGATGTGTTTTTAAATCCAGAAAAAATATATCCGGTTCAAGAAATGTTTTCCATGGGTATTAGTGAAGATAGAACCATGGCAATTTGTAGATTCTATCCTCCATCTACTTATGGAAAATTAATGGATGCAAATGAAATTATGAGAGATTTGGGAAGTAGAGGGATATCCTTTGGTATTAATGAACAAGCAATCCGTGAGTTTGTTCAAAACAGGGTATACTGTACGAACATCATACTTGCTCAGGGAAAAGCTCCACGTAATGGAAGAGATGGAGAAATTAGATATTTTTTCAATACAGATGTAAAAGCAAAACCTACCGTGAATGAAGATGGCTCGGTGGACTTTTTTCATTTAAATACCTTAAATAAGTGTTCTGAGGGAGATGTACTTGCTGAATTAATTCCAGAAGATTTGGGTGAACCTGGGATAAGTGTATTTAGAGAAAAACTTAGCTGTAGAGATATTAAAAGAGTGCGCTTTAGCTATAGTCATAATATTCAACTTTCAGAAGATAAACTAAAGCTGGTATCCATGGTAAATGGACACGTAATGCTAGTTGATAATAAGGTAATTGTGTCAAATGTTTTGGTACTTGACAATGTAGACACTTCAACAGGCAATATAGATTATGAAGGAAGTGTACAGGTTAATGGAAATGTTTTTTCTAATTTTACAGTGAAAGCAAAAGGGAATATAGAGGTTCGTGGCGTTGTCGAAGGTGCTTATTTAGAGGCTGATGGAAATATTATTATTACCAGAGGGATGAATGGAATGAATAAAGGAAGCCTAAAGGCAGGCGGAAATATTATTTCCAAATTTCTCGAAAATGCAACTGCGATTGCAGGTGGTTATATACAAACAGATTCCATTTTGCATTGCAATGTAACGGCACAGACAGAAGTTGTAGTAACAAGTAAAAAAGGTTTTATTACCGGTGGGAAAGTAAGTGCAACCAATTGTGTGAGTGTTAGAACATTGGGATCACAAATGGGTTCTGATACAGTTATTGAGATCGGCGTAGACCCATCTTTAAAACTCAAATTACAGCAGTTACAGAAAAATATTGTAGAGTCAAATAATAAATTAAAGCAGATCGAACCGGTTTTAGTTGCAATGACGCAAAAGCTTAAAAATGGAGCAAACCTACATTCGGATCAGATTAAAAATCTACAAGCGATGGCTTTAGAACGCCAGAATTTAAAACAAAAAATACAAGATGCGCATAAAGAACTTGAAGAACTTCAAACACTGATTGATGCAAGTAATCAGGCGCAGGTTATTGTAACTGGTGAAGTGTATCAAGGTACAAAAATTGTTATTTCTGACGTATCTATGATTGTAAAAGATACCATTCGTTACTGCCGCTTTATAAAACGACAGGGCGAAGTGCAAATGACTACCATTTAAGAGGTGATTTCATGGCAATTGGACCAATCGAATATAATGGAATAATAGGAAGAAGTCAGGATATAGGTACAATCAAACACCATGAAGATGCTAAAAGTGTGATTGATCAATCAAATTTGCACAATAAATTTGACCAAAAATTAGAACAAAACCTAAATAAGGTTCAAAAGTCAGAGTCTTCAGAACTTGCGGAGCAAAAATTTGATGCAAAAGAAAAAGGTAGCAATCAATTTTTTGATAACCGCGAGAAAAATAATAAAAAGAAGCAACAAAAACCAGATGGAGATTTTAAAATGAAAAATTCCGGAGGTTTTGATGTAAAGATATAAGGAGAGTAGATGGAGACTATAGAAATTGTATTATTAATTATAGGGTGTGCAGTTTTTATTGCAAGCTTTATTCTTCCAGAAATAAAAGATAGCCTAGACCCTGAGGTAATAAAAAGCCAAAGAGAAACTATTCAGTCACTTATGCAAAAAGAAGTTGGAGAACTTAAATTCCAAATTGAAGATTCTGTAGAGGAATCTATAAAATATGGAGTTGAAAAAACAGAAAGAGCAATGGAGCGACTGTCAAATGAAAAGATTATGGCGGTAAGTGATTACTCAGAAAATGTTTTACAAGATATCAACAAGGCGCATCAAGAAGTTCTTTTTTTGTATGAAATGCTAAATGATAAGAAAAATTTAATGGACCAAAATATGGAACAATTACTAAGTATACAAAAAAACATAAAAAATAGTGAAATAATCCAGACAGAAGACAATATTAGTTTAATGAAAATGACTCAAGAAGTTCATAAGCAAAATGAGCAGGACAATATTGAGAAAAATATTGTTGAAAGAAAAAAAAGAAATACTGTAAAAGAGCAAAGTAGTGTTCCTGTTATAGCGGAAAAGCCAAAAACTAGAAAGAAGTCTGTGGCAAAAACTAAAATGGATGCACCCATTCAAAATCATTTACAGGATGGACAAAATAGTAACGAAAGAGTTTTGCAACTTCATAAAGAAGGTAAAACAAATATGGCGATTGCAAAAGAATTAGGCCTTGGAATAGGCGAAGTGAAACTTGTAATCGATTTGTATGAAGGGGCTTGATAAGATGAAACTCAAATATTATTTAAGAGGACTTGGAATTGGTATATTCGTATGTGCCTTCATATTAAGTCTAACAATTGATCATCAACCTCAAATGTCTGATCAAGATATCATGAATCGTGCAAAAGAATTAGGCATGATTGAAAATGTAAAATTAGCAGAGCAGGCGCAAAACCAGGAAGAGACTGAAGAGGAAGTTGTTATCGAAGAAGTAGCGGATATCGAAGAGGAAGTTATTACCGAAGAAGAAGTTATCGAAGAGGTGATTGAGACCGAAGAAGCGGAATTATTTCCATTAGATGTGATTCCAGGTGATAGTTCTTATTCGGTGAGTAAGCGATTAGAGGAAGCGGGTATTATACTTTCGGCAAAAGAACTAGATGCTTATTTATGTGAAAATGGTTATGATAAGAAAATCAGAGTTGGAACTCATCAAATTAACAGACTTGCTACCTTTGAGGAAATTGCTAATGAAATTGCAAATTAACGAAAGATAGTTAGTGCTTGCAATTCGAATTTTCTTATGATATAATTCGACTGTTGTGAAAAAAAACACGTATTTTTTTCGTTAGAAGGTGCTTAGTTTAAGTAACTAACCTTGTCACTTGCTCGTATGTGACATAAAAAATACGGAAGTTAAAACCAAATGGAGGAAAAAAAATGAGCGTTATTTCAATGAAACAGTTATTAGAAGCAGGTGTTCACTTTGGACATCAAACAAGAAGATGGAACCCTAAAATGGCTCCTTACATCTTCGCAGAAAGAAATGGAATTTATATCATCGATTTACAGAAATCTGTAGGTAAAGTTGATGAAGCTTACAATGCAATTTCAGAAATTGCACAGGCAGGCGGAACTATTCTTTTTGTTGGAACAAAAAAACAAGCACAGGATGCTGTGAAATCAGAAGCAGAACGTTGCGGAATGTATTATGTAAACGAAAGATGGTTAGGCGGAATGCTTACCAACTTTAAAACAATTCAAAGCAGAATTGCTAGATTGAAAGCTATTGAAACCATGTCTACAGATGGAACTTTTGATGTTCTTCCTAAAAAAGAAGTTCTTGCATTGAAAAAAGAATGGGAAAAACTTGAAAAGAACCTTGGTGGAATCAAAGAAATGAAAAGAATTCCAGATGCTATCTTTGTTGTGGATCCTAAAAAAGAAAGAATTTGTATTCAGGAAGCTCACAATTTAGGAATTACCTTAGTAGGTATCGCGGATACAAACTGTGATCCAGAAGAACTTGATTACGTGATTCCAGGTAATGATGATGCAATTAGAGCCGTAAAACTTATTGTTGCAAAAATGGCTGATGCTGTGATTGAAGCAAACCAGGGAGAAGCTGTTTATGCAGCAGCAGATTTAGAAGCTGGCGAAGCTACAGATATGGAAGATGTTGTTTCGGAAGAAGTTGAAGCATAAGAACAATTAAGAATACGGAGGATTAAACATGGCTATTACAGCAGCAATGGTAAAAGAGTTACGTGAATTAACCGGAGCAGGTATGATGGATTGTAAAAAAGCTCTTGGTGAAACTGATGGTGATATGGATGCAGCAGTTGAATATTTAAGAAAAAATGGACAAGCTAAAGCGGAGAAAAAAGCTGGTAGAATTGCAGCAGAAGGTCTTTGCCGTGTAATTGTTGATAATAATACAGCAGCAGCAGTTGAAGTTAATTCTGAAACTGACTTTGTTGCAAAAAATGAAGAATTTCAATCATTGGTTGATGGAGTTGTTAAACAAGTACTGGGTACAGATGTTGCAACTGTAGAAGAACTTCTTTTAGAAAAATGGGTTGATGATAATAGCAAAACCGTTCAAGAAATATTAGTTGAAAAGATTTCTAAAATCGGAGAAAATTTAACAATTAGACGTTTTGAAAAAGTTACAGCAAACGAAGGATGTCTTGTTTCTTACACTCATGGTGGTGGTAGAATCGGAGTTATTGTTGAAGCTGTGACTGATGTAGTAAATGATGCTATTAAAGAAGCACTGATGAATGTTGCAATGCAAATTGCTGCATTAAATCCTAAATATGTTTCTGAAGCAGAAATTAGTGAAGAATATAAAAACCATGAGAAAGAAATTCTTCTTGCTCAGGCGTTACTTGAAAATTCACAATTACCTGTTGAAAAACAAAAATCTAATGATATCATTGAAAAAATGTTAATCGGAAGATTAAACAAAGAATTAAAAGAAATCTGTCTGTTAGAACAAACTTATGTTAAAGCAGAAGATGGAAAACAGTCTGTTGGAAAGTACATCGAACAAGTTGCAAAAGCAAACAATGCAAAACTTTCTGTGAAAAAGTTTGTTCGCTTTGAAACTGGCGAAGGAATTGAAAAGAAAGAGGATAACTTTGCAGAAGAAGTAGCAAAACAAATTGCCAACTAATTAATACAATCCAAAAGGACTATGATTTGTAATAAATCATAGTCCTTTTTTATGGGTTTTAAAATTTTCGCCTTTCCCGAAATACACTTTTATGCTACAATATATTAAAATGTGCTATTTAGAAGGGATACAATAATGGAAGAGCAGAGGAATCTGTTAAACATAACGAAGAAAAGACAAAGAAGAGTCGCAATCTATAAAAAGATTATCTTAATTGGTCTGTTTTCCATACTTCTAACCCCAATTATATTATGCTATGTTCTGTTCCAAGAAGTTAAAAATTTAAATCTGCAGCTTCAATCGTTACAGGCTGAGGTAGAAGAACTGGATATGAAAATTACTGTCGATAACCAAGAAGCGGAAGCAGAGACGCAGTTACTGGAACAAAATGCTTTCTCAGATGTAGATGAAAATCAGTCAAAAGAACTTCAAATTGGTAATAATACCTTAGAAGAAACCTATGATGGGTATCGTAAAATCTATTTAACTTTTGACGATGGACCAAGTAAGTATACAGATACAATTCTTGACATTTTAAAAGAGTATCACGTAAAGGCAACATTTTTTGTTCTTGGAAAAACAGGAGAAGAAAATGAACGCTTATATAAACGAATTGTGGATGAAGGACATACAATAGGTTTGCATTCGTATAGTCATCAGTATGAAGAAATCTATGCTTCTTTAGATGGATATCAGCAAGATCTACTGAAATTAGAAGAATATATATTTCAGATTACAGGCTATCATAGCAAGATAGTACGTTTTCCGGGTGGAAGCAGTAATACGGTAAGTGATGTACCGATGCAAGTTTTTATAGATTTTTTGGAAAAAAATGACTATACTTATTTTGATTGGAATGTAGCTAGTGGAGATGCAGCATTAAAAGAATTGAGCCAGGAAGAAATTGTAAAAAATGTTACAGAAAATTTGAATACGATGCAACAAGCAGTAGTTTTGCTTCATGATGCAGCAAATCGAATCACAACAGTGGAAGCATTACCAGTGATTATAGAAAAAGTACTAGAGTTGGACAGAACAGTTTTTTTGCCTATTACAGAGGATACTGTGCCAGTACAACATTTGGAATCTAAGGAAGAATAGATGACGGAGGAATAGAAAGATGGGGTTTTTTCAGGATTTGAAAGAGGATTTGTCACAAGCTGTAAATGAGTTATTACCAGAAGAAGTAAAAATGGAAGAAGTTGATGCTATGAAATCTGAGGAAATTAAGGATTCAGACGAAGTGGACCAACAGAATTTAACACAAGAATCTTCAAATGAAGCTCATTTATTCGAACAAGCAGAGGAAGAAGAAGCAAAGCAAAGTTCAGAGGAACTCGAACTGAATGAACTGGCATTAATGCTTGAGAAAATGGAAGAAATGGAAAAACAAGAGCAGGCATTATCTTTTGATGAAACCAAGGAAATCGTTGAACCAAAATATGTGAAAGAAGAGGGTAAAGGAAGAATGGAAGATACAAATCAAAAAACCGTGACTGATGAAACTGCAGTTATAACTATGGGGATGACGATAACAGGTGATATCGCATCATCTGGTTCTATGGAAGTGATTGGTTCAATTCTTGGAAATATTGAAGTTCTTGGAAAATTAAATGTTACAGGTACGATTCAAGGAAATTCAAAAGCTGCAGAAGTCTTTGCGGATTCAGCTAAAATAACAGGTGAAATTACTTCGGAAGGAAGTGTGAAAATTGGGCAGTCATCCGTTGTAATTGGAAATATTACAGCAAATAGCGCCGTAATAGCTGGAGCTGTTAAAGGAGATATTGATGTGAGAGGACCTGTAATTTTAGATACTTCTGCCATTGTTATGGGTAATATCAAATCAAAATCAGTACAGATTAATAATGGGGCGGTAATCGAAGGGCTTTGTTCACAATGTTATGCGGATGTTAATCCAACAGCTTTTTTTGAAGATATAAAGAAAAAAAATGGTAAGAAATAAAATCCTTGCACAAGGTGGATACACTTTGGGAAAGAAATGGTTACTTAGATGAAAAGAATATTATTAAAATTAAGTGGAGAAGCACTGGCAGGACCTGATAAGAAAGGTTTTCATGAAGAAACTGTTCGAAAAGTTGCAAGTCAGGTGAAACAACTGGTTGAAGAAAATATACAGGTGGGTATTGTAATTGGTGGCGGTAATTTCTGGAGAGGAAGAACCAGTGAAAGCATTGATAGAACAAAGGCCGATCAAATAGGGATGTTAGCTACTATTATGAACTGTATCTATGTTTCGGAGATTTTTCGAGCAATCGGTATGAAAACTAATATTCTGACCCCTTTTGAGTGTGGTAGTTTTACAAAATTATATTCAAAAGATAGGGCTATGAAATATTTTGAAAAGGGTATGGTTGTTTTTTTTGCTGGCGGTACAGGTCATCCGTATTTTAGTACGGATACCGGAGTTGTTTTACGTGCTGTTGAAGTAGAAGCAGATGTTATTTTGCTTGCGAAATCAATTGACGGTGTATATAATGATGATCCAAAAATTAATCCAAAAGCCAAAAAATATGATGAAGTGACCATTCAGGAAGTTATCGATAAAAACTTACAAGTGGTTGATATGACCGCTACTATTCTTGCAAAAGAAAATAAAATGCCCATGTTAGTGTTCGGTTTAGAGCAGGAAAATAGTATTGTGAATACGGTTCATGGAAAATTTACTGGAACAAAAGTGACAGTTTAATCTAAAAGATATTAAAGGAGTAATGTATTATGGATGAAAGAGTAAAACAATTTGAATCAAAAATGCAAAAGGCCTGTGAGTTTTTGGCTTCCGATTATCAAACAATTCGTGCAGGAAGAGCAAACCCACATATTCTTGATAAATTAAAAGTAAATTATTATGGAACACCAACACCGATTCAACAGGTTGGTAATATTACAGTTCCTGAACCTAGAGTTATTCAAATTGCTCCATGGGAAAAATCATTGATTAAAGAAATTGAAAAAGCAATTATGACCTCCGATATTGGAATTAATCCAAATAATGATGGAAATACCATAAGACTTATTTTCCCAGAGTTAACGGAAGAAAGACGTAAAGATTTGGTGAAAGATGTAAAGAAAAAAGCAGAAGAATCAAAAGTAGCAATTCGTAATATTAGACGAGATGGCAATGATGCTTTTAAAAAATTATTCAAAAGTGACGTTTCAGAAGATGAAATTAAAGATCTCGAAGATAGTTTGCAAAAAATTACAGATAAATTTATTAAAGATATTGAAGTTTTAATGGAAGAAAAATCAAAAGAAATCCTGACTGTTTAATCAATGATGGCTTCTGGTATTCTGGAAAGATATTAAATTCAGGAAATACAGACGGGGAATGCTAAACATAGCATTCCCTGTCTTAAGTATTCAAAAAGAAAGAGGAATCAACATGAATATTCCGCGTCATGTAGCAATTATCTTAGATGGCAATGGACGATATGCTAAAAGTAAGGGAATGCCCAGAAATTATGGACACGTACAAGGAAGTAAAGTTGTAGAAATAATTTGCGAAGAGGCATATAAGATTGGAATACAATATCTTACAGTTTACGCATTTTCCACAGAAAACTGGAATCGTCCGAAAGAAGAAGTGGATGCATTGATGAAACTTCTTCGTAACTATATGAAAACCTGTTTGAAAACAGCTGAAAAAAACAGGATGTGTGTGAAAGTTTTAGGGGATAAAACTGGACTTGATGAAGATATCAGAAAACGCATTTTTGAGCTGGAAGAAGCAACCAAGTTTAATGATGGCTTACATTTTCAAATTGCCTTAAACTATGGGGGACGAGATGAAATATTAAGAGCTTCAAAGCAATTGGCAGAAGATATCGCGAATGGTAGTGTAATGTTAAATCAGATTACGGAAGATCTTTTTGAAAGTTATTTAGACACAAAGGGAATCCCAGATCCAGATTTGTTAATACGAACTTGCAATGAACAAAGAATTTCGAATTTTTTGTTATGGCAGTTGGCATATACTGAATTTTATTTTTCAGAAGTAACCTGGCCAGAGTTTACAAAAGGAGAATTATTAAAAGCAATTACAAGTTATAATCAAAGAAATAGAAAATTTGGAAATGTGAAGGAGCATGACGATGTTAAAAAGAGTCATTAGTGGTACCGTCATAACAGCTGTTGCGGTTATCGTTTTATTTGTTGGAGATTGGCTCTTAGGGCTGACACTTTTAGTACTTTCATTGATTGCTTTTCACGAATTAAATAGAGCAATGGATAAAGCAGAAGAGCTAAAAACAAATCCATTAGAATTCATAGGAATGATTGCAATCATTCTTTATTACTGTTTGCTTTTTATCGGTGATCATTTTTCGTTTTCATATGCGGCTCTTTTATTTCCACTTTTTGCATTGGTACTTATGGTGTTTTTAGCTGTTTATGTTCTTACTTATCCTAGATTTAATAGCAATCAGGTTATGAGTACTTTTTTTGACTTTATATATGGACCGATTATGTTGTCTTTTGTATATCTTACAAGAAATTTAGAGCATGGTCTTTATTTTGTCTGGCTTATTTTTATCGGTTCGTGGATTTGTGACACCTGTGCCTATGCTGTGGGTAGTTCAATTGGAAAACATAAACTTGCACCTGTTTTAAGCCCGAAGAAGTCCATAGAAGGATCAATTGGTGGAATTCTCGGTAGTATGGTAGTTGGATTTTTGTATGGTCATTTTTTGATACAACAGTTGATTGATATTCCATATACTGGTGTTCTTTTTGCAATCATAAGTGGAGTTGCAGCAATCATTTCTCAAATTGGAGATTTGGCTGCATCTGGTATCAAAAGAAATCAAAATATAAAAGATTATGGTAAATTAATACCTGGGCATGGTGGAGTTATGGATCGGTTTGATAGTGTTATATTTACCGCGCCACTAGTCTATTCGCTGTTGCTTGTATGGATGTTATTTTAACTAATTTTGATCGAGGAATGTATGAAAAAAATAGCAATTATGGGTTCGACTGGTTCCATCGGTCGACAAACATTAGAAATTGTTCGTAAAGAAAAGGATTTACAGGTAGTTGCACTTGCCTGTAGTAGTAATATTGAGTTGATGGAACAACAAATAAGAGAATTCAAGCCCAGATTAGCTGTAGTATGGGATGAATTAGCTTGGAAAATACTATGTCTTCGTTTGAATGATATACAAGTGGAAATTCTTCAAGGCATGGATGGTTTGTTAGCAATGGCAGAAATGGAAGAGTCTCAGATTTTGGTTACGGCACTTGTCGGTATGATTGGAATCAGACCAACAATCCATGGAATTCAGGCGGGGAAAGATATTGCCCTTGCAAATAAAGAAACCTTGGTAACAGCAGGTCATCTGATAATGCCTTTGGCTAAAACCTACGGTGTTAAAATACTACCTGTAGATAGTGAGCACAGTGCCATTTTTCAGTGCCTTAGTGGAGAAGAACAAAATCCAATCGAAAGGATACTTCTCACCGCTTCTGGAGGACCTTTTCGAGGGAAAACCTCGGATGAATTAAAACTTGTAACAAAAGAGCAAGCCTTAAAACATCCGAATTGGGCAATGGGAAACAAGATAACAATTGATTCTGCAACCATGGTAAACAAAGGGTTGGAAGTAATGGAAGCAAAATGGCTTTTTGGCGTTTCACTGGATCAAATTCAGGTGGTAGTGCATCCACAAAGCGTAATTCATTCTATGGTTGAGTTTATGGATGGAGCAGTAATGGCTCAAATGGGAACGCCTGACATGAAAATACCTATTCAATTTGCTTTGTTTTATCCAGAAAGAAAATGGATCAGTGAAGGAAAGCTAGATTTATTTCAAATACAACAGTTAACCTTTGAAAAACCAGACTTTCATACATTTTATGGTTTAAAGATGGCATATGATGCTGGAACGGCAGGCGGAAGTATGCCTACAGTTTATAATGCAGCGAATGAAATGGCAGTGGACTTGTTTTTAAGAAATAAAATATGCTTCCACGAAATACCAGAAATAATTCAGGCAGCCCTAGAATCCCATAGAACTGTAATTAACCCTAATTTAGACCAGATATTAGCAACGGAACAGGAAACCTATGAATTTATTCAAGGTAAATATTAGGAGGCAATTATTTGAGTATATTATTATTTTTAGCATTGTGGTTCTATCCCATGAATTTGGGCATTTTATTGTTGCAAAAGCAAATGGCATAAAGGTTATTGAATTTGCCATGGGAATGGGACCAGCCATTATTAAGTTTCAAAAAGGAGAAACCCTTTATGCGTTAAGACTTTTTCCAATTGGGGGAGCCTGTGTTTTTGAAAATGAAGATGGTCTAAATCCAAAGGAAGATTCAAAAGGATCTTTTCAGAATGCAAGTGTTTGGGCAAGGATTGCGACTGTCTTTGCGGGTCCTTTATTTAACTTTATTATTGCATTTTTATTTTCGCTTATTCTGGTTGGCTTTGTTGGTAGTGATACCACTGAAATATATGGAATAACGGAGAACTCAGCAGCATTTGAAAGTGGTTTACAAAAAAATGATGAAATCATTCGGATTAATGGTGAAAGAGTTCATATTTATAGAGAAATCAGCCTAATCTCATTTTTAAACCGTGGTGAAGAAATGCAGATTGAGTACCAGAGAAATGGAACAAACTATAGCACAAAACTTATTCCGAAATTTGATGAAGCCACCAATCGCTATTATATAGGACTGCAAGGATATCAGGCATTTGAGCCTAAGGGCTTAGAAATTGTTGAGTATAGTTATTATGAAGTTCGTTACTGGATTAAATATTCCATAAAAAGTATACAATCCTTGTTTACAGGGCAGGTTTCAAAAGACGATGTTTCTGGACCAATAGGAATCGCCCAAATGGTTGGAGATGTTTATGAGGAATCCCTAGAATATGGAATTCCGACTGTCATTATTAATATGATGAATATTGCAGTTTTGATCTCAGTGAACCTTGGAGTTATTAATTTATTACCTCTTCCAGCACTAGATGGTGGCAGACTCATGTTTATGTTCTTGGAAGCATTAAGAGGAAAACCGATTCCAGCTGAAAAGGAAGGAATTGTTCATTTTATTGGTTTCGTAGCATTGATGATACTTATGGTTTTTATTGTATTTAATGATATTATGAAATTATTTATGTAAAATAGTTATGTGAAGAAAACAGTTGACGATACTTTCAATCAACTGTTTTTTTGGTACTATTCTCTAATTGTTTTTCTTCGTTGCTTACCCTATAATTTACTTTATGAGAAAAAGGAAAGAGTCAGAGTGAAGTGCAGTTAGGAAAATGCATGAATAGAAGTTTCTTAGAGTATAAAGACCAAAGGTATAAAGAACAGCAGATTACAAATTTCTATGATGTTTCACATTATGGTGGATTCGTTTATGTTGTTGTTCTCTTTCTGTTTGTCTGTATGGTGATTTTTCTTAGTAATAGACAAGAATCAAAGGGTCAGAACGATTTTTTTATAAGGGTTGTAGAGGTTGATGGATATTCCGTTTTAATAAGACGAGATTCTATCTATAAGGTATCTAAGGAACTGAATTTTTATATTCGGGGAGAACAGACAGAGCCCCCAAGGTTTTCATTAATTAGGAAAAATTACCTTGTTGAAGTGAATGGGAAAAAGCAAGCGGTTAAGCATTCAGATGTCATAACGGTGAAACCGGAGGATCAAGTAACAAGTCTTATTTTTTATCAGATTAATAGCGTTGGTTTTTTTCGTATTAATATAAATAAACAGGAATTTAATTTAGAGTAAACATGTTGTACGCATGAGAATGGAGTAAATATGTATCGAGATAATACAAAAGAAATTACGATTGGAAATAGAAAAATAGGGGCTGGCAATCCGATTGCGATACAGTCGATGACCAATACCAGAACAGAAGATGTGGAAGCCAGTGTTGCTCAGATTTTACGATTAGAAAAGGCTGGATGTGAGATTATTCGTTGTACTGTTCCCACATTAGAGGCAGCAAAAGCTCTGAAAGAAATTAAAAAGCAGATAACGATTCCTTTGGTTGCAGACATTCATTTTGATTATCGCATGGCCATTGCAGCTATGGAATATGGAGCTGATAAAATACGTATCAATCCAGGAAATATTGGAAGTCGTGAGAATCTTGAAACCGTCGTTAAGGTTGCCCGTGAAAGAAATATCCCTATTCGTGTTGGTGTAAATAGTGGTTCCCTGGAAAAAGAAATACTTGAAAAGTATCATGGGGTTACAGCAGAGGGCATCGTTGAGAGCGCATTAGATAAAGTTCGTATGATTGAAGATGTGGGTTATGATAATTTGGTAATTAGTATCAAATCATCCGACGTAATGATGTGTGTCAAAGCACATGAAATACTGGCAGGTAAAACAGTTTATCCTCTTCATGTAGGGATAACGGAAGCTGGAACTGTTAAGAGCGGAAATATCAAATCTGCGCTAGGATTAGGTTTAATATTAAATCAAGGAATTGGTGATACCATACGTGTTTCTCTTACGGGAGATCCGGTTGAAGAAATAAAATCAGCAAAGCTTATTTTGAAAACGCTTGGTCTTCGAAAGGGAGGAATCGAAGTGGTTTCCTGTCCAACCTGTGGAAGAACAAGGATAGATTTAATTACGCTGGCAACTGAGGTTGAAAATTTGGTAGAGCAATATGATTTGGATATTAAAGTTGCTGTTATGGGTTGTGTTGTGAATGGACCAGGAGAAGCAAAAGAAGCAGATATTGGCATCGCTGGTGGTGTGGGTGTTGGTATGCTGATTAAAAAGGGAGAAATAATTAGGAAAGTTCCAGAGAATGAACTGCTGCAGGTATTGAAAGACGAGCTTGATCATTGGAACTAAGAGACAGGAGTTTCTATGGCAAAAAAATTTTTTGAGGTATTTCAGAATCTAACGTTAAAAGGACATTTGAATTCTTTGTTTGAACCCGTAATTGTAGAGCGGGTTACAGCAACGAAACGAAAAGAT
>CANRGO010000029.1 GCA_947630125.1 uncultured Lachnospiraceae bacterium
CACAGAGGAGGAAAGAAAAAAAGGATTTTCACAAGGAACTCCACAAAAATCGATGGATAAATCCACCTCTTTTTTTTGTGGTACAGGAAACTTATCCACTTCCTGAATAATTAGATCTATGGCTACTGGTTTGCTGAGTTTTCCTTTTACACAGGCCGAAAGACATGGTTTTTCCAGACAGTCAGAACAAGAAGGCTGATGATTCAACTGGCAGGCTGCTCCAGATGGATTCTCAAATCGTAGGGATCGAATGATGGTATCCACTGGTAGTTGTTTTATACATGCAGACCTGCAGGGTGCATTATGACAAAGAAGACAACTGTTTACTTCCTCCATCATAGAAATCGTAGTTTTAGTAGTTTGTATCATATATTTAAGTCACACGCCTTTCTTATTTTGTGTTTGGGACACGTTTTACATATTCTCCAAAACCTGCCTCACCCACAAATTCTCCCTGATCGTAAACCAGTTTACCTCTTACATAAGTTTGTACAGGATATCCATGGAATTCTTTCCCTTCCCAAATGGTATGATCATAGTCTGAGTGCATATTGGATACGGTAACCTGAAAGTTCTTTTCCCTATCATAGATTACAATGTCAGCATCTTTTCCTACGGTTAGAGATCCCTTGCTTTCACAGCCAAAAATGTTAGCCGGATTGGTCGCACATACTTCTATTGCACGCATAAAACTAATTTTTCCATCATTTGCTGCGGATAACAGGTAGGGATATAGATTTTCTACTCCCGCACAGCCATTGGGAATTTTGGTAAAATCATCCCTTCCCCAGTCTTTTTCATAGCTTTGGAATGGACAGTGATCTGTTGCTACCGTATCAATCAGCCCCTTTTCCAAAGCATCCCAAAGAGCTAATCTGCTTTCTTCACCTTTCATAGGAGGTGAACATACAAAATTCCTTGCATCCTCACGTTTGTAGACATCACAGGTATATTCCAAGTATTGAGGACAGGTTTCCACATACACAGGATGACCTTCCTGTCTTGCTTTGATTGCTTCACGCAAACCTTCTTCATCTGCCATATGAACCAGATACAAAGGTGCTTCCATGGCTTTGGACCAATGGATTGCTCTTTTATCGGCTTCAGCCTCAACAAATTCTGGACGGCTTAAATAATGATACCAAGGACTGGTTTGTCCTGCTTTTAGAAAACTTGCAATGTGATAATCGATCACATCGGGATTTTCAGCATGAACATTTGTGATGGCGCCAACTTCCTTTGCTTTTTTCAGCACTTTTAAAAAAGTTCCGTCATCTACCATCAATCCCTCTTTTTTATAAACAAAAAAGCATTTGAAACTAGTAACGCCATAATCCACGGCAGCCTGAAATTCATCTAATAAGGTATCATCGTTTAAATCAGTGATACAGCAGTGAAATGCATAATCTACGCAGGCTTCCACGTCGCACATCTGTTTTCTGGCTTCTACCGTTTCTACAATACCTTTTCCCTTTCTCTGCATGGGATAATCAAAGACACAGGTCACTCCACCACAGGCTGCTGCCCGTGTACCAGAATAGTAGCCATCTGCTGAAATGGTTCCCCCAAATGGCATAGCCAAATGAGTATGAACATCAATTGCTCCAGGTAACACCAGTTTTCCTTTTGCATCTATGGTTTGAGCTGCCTCCATGGTAAGATTCTGCCCTATTGCCATAATTTTTCCGTCTTTTACTGCGATATCAGCCACATACATTTCCTGTGCAGTTACCAGCATTCCATTTTTAATCATCAGATCCATTTTTCATACCTCCTGTGCTTCCTGTGTCTTTTCCCAACTTAATGATTTATATTCTTACTGATTCAATTTATAAGTCAAAACCAAACCTGATCTTTGATATACCTGAGCTACTTCTATAAGTCCCATTCCACCTGCATTTGCTGCAATTAAGTTAGAAACCCAAGTCACACCAAAATCAACCTGTCCTGTATATACTGCTGTTGTTTCACCAATATCACCACCACCAGATACGATGTTAACTGTTAAACCAACTTCTTCATAAAATCCTTTTTCAAGTGCTACATAATATCCCATAAACTGAGCCTGTGGTAACCATTTTAACTGAATTGATACATCTGTTTTTTCAAGTCCTTCAAACACACCTTCTGAACTCATCGCTTCTTCCCAGTAACTGGTTGCACGAATATCATCTAATGTTAATCCACTTAAAGCCTCTGCTGCTACAGAATCTGATAATGCAATATACTGTTTTGCAAGATCTAAGGTCTGCTGCAAAGCTGCATCATCCATTTTTCCATACTCTGTTACCGTTGCTCCTGTGGTATCTGTTTCAACTAATTTTTTAACTTCTGCTGCCATGTATGCCTGATGTTCAGCAGATACGGAAGAACCATAATTAAATACGATTTCAGCTGCTTCTTCTGGGTTTGCACATGCATATTCCCAACCCTTCATGGATGCATAAATAAATGCTTTTACTGTATTTGGATTTGCTTCTGCAAATTCTTTGGTTGTGAAAAGGTTATCTTCCAACATAGCAACCCCTTCATCATTCATATCGATATAGCTTACTGCATCTCCATATCCATATGCACCTTCGTAAGAATTTTTAACCAGACCTAATTCGTTATATGTCATAGCGGATGCAAGTAAAATAGAGTCATCATCAAAACCATCCATATCAAATGCCTGACTTAAATACGTGGTAGGCTGACCATATTTTGCAAGAAGAGCCTGTACTTCATATTCATTTCCAAGTCCCCAGTTACCAACCTGACCTTTGGCAGCTGCATCTAAAACAATTTCTTCTACAGATTGATCTGCACTGTAATAAGCACCTGTCTCTTCTACAACAGCCTCTTCGGTTACTTCTTCTGTCACTTCCTCAGCAACTTCTTCTGTTACGGTTTCACTTGTTGTTTCACTAACCTCTGCTTCACTTCCGCATGCTGTAAGTGTTGCCATAAGAAGCGCTGCACTTAAAAATATAGCGGTTACCTTTTGAAAAGCTTTGTTTTTTCTCATAATTTTTCCTCCTGATTGAAATGCACAAATTTGTAAGTATATATTAAGTAAAGAGATGAATAGCAATTCTGCCTTATTTTCGTCCCTTTAACAAAATACCTTCTGCTGCCAGTAATAAAATGTACATACTGATTCCGATTACACAGGCTACGGAAATATAAGCCCATGCGGATGCATATTGAGCGAGTACGATATTTTCGCGAATCATACGGCCAACACCGATGATAAACTCTGCAAAATACTCACTAACCAAAGCTGCTATGACAGAACCAGGAACGCTGATTCTAAGTGCAATAAAAACATAGGGCAGACTATTTGGAATACGAAGTTTCATAAAAATTGTTTTCTTACTAGCTGCATAGGACTTTAATAAATCCTCTGAAAAAGGTTTTACTTCCGTAAATCCACGAAATGCGTTAATACTCATAGAAACGGTGCAGCAAATCATTACCACTAAAATCTTTGCAACCATACTTCTAGTATTTGGATCCTTACTCACATCCTTGGTAAGGTTATTTAGAATTGGAGCAATGGCAATAATCGGAATGGCATTAAAAGCGGATGCAATTGTGAGTCCCCCCACCCCCCATTTGGGAAACAGGGTAGCAATGATAGCCAAAAAATATCCAAATATGGATCCCGCTACTAAACCAATCAGTGCAACCGTTAGCGTTGCTTTTACATGTCCCATGATGACTGCAAAGTTATCAATTAAGATTCCTATAATTCTGGTTGGCACTGGTAAGGTAAAGGTATCTGCACCAATCAAAAGATGTAACACTTCCGTTTGCCAAAGAATACAGAATACGACTCCAAAGATCACCGGGTAGAGAATGGAAGTCAGTTTCTCTTTATCTCGTAATTTTTTCATTTTAAACCATGCCTTTCTCTTTTACATTGTTTCCTCTGGTTCAGGTATTTCCTTCATTTTTTTACCCTTTGAGAGTTTTGAAGGAGTAACAATTCTCTCCAATATAGACACCAGATAATAACTTAAAATTCCAATGAGGGCACTTACAAAAACAATCTGCCAAAATACATAGATGGACATGGCATGCTTTAATGACTGCGATAGCATGGTACCCAGGCCACCACCACCCTGCAAGGTATCTACCAGGATGGATGCGGTGATTGCCATAGGTGCTGATATTTTTAATCCTGTAAAAAAATATGGCAGACAGGAGGGTAACAACAATTTTTTATATACTTCCACCTTATTTGCAGCCAGTGAATACATCAGATCATGTTTTTCCTTTTCCACAGATTGGAAGCCGGCAAGGGTATTGGTTGCCACAGGATAAAAAGTTAAAATAGCAGCAATTACAATACGACTTTTATCAATGTCTCTGGTTATGGCAAGTACAATAGGTGCCATTCCAAGAATCGGTATCATCTGAATAATCATCAGATATGGAAATAATGTTTTCTCAACCGTTCGAAATAAATTCATAAGGAGTGCAAGGAGGAAACCAACCCGATTAGAAAACCAATGCCTGCACGAAACAACGTAATTCCTGCATTACTCAAAACAATCTGCAATGCCGTCTGCTTCTGGCTTACTGGGTCCTGACTAATGACAGATGCCCATATCCAGGACAAGTGGGGAAGCACATTTTCCGGTGAACGTTTCGTTCCTTCAATAATGGTTGCTCCTATTTCCCATACTAAAATCAAACCAAGTATCCAGACCAGTGTTACTATTTTGGGCGAAGATACTATTTTTTTTATTATTTTCATATTGCATCGCTCCTTCCTCAAAGTACCTAAATACCTTCAAAGCTTCTTCTTACTTTTGTTACCAATTCTGCAAAGCGTGGTGTATTTTTAGACTCCAGACTTCTTGGTCTTTCCAAATCAATATCCACCACTGCGGAAACTCTTCCTGGATGTGGCGATAAAACAACAACACGGTCAGCCAAAAAAACTGCTTCCTGAATATTATGGGTTACAAAAAGTATGGTTTTATTGGTCTGTTTCCAGATACGAAGTAAGTCTAAATGTAATTTTTCTTTGGTAAATTCATCCAAGGCCGAAAAAGGTTCATCCATCAGTAAAATCTCTGGGTCAATCGCCAATGCTCTTGCTATCCCTACTCTCTGCTGCATCCCACCGCTTAATTGATGTGGGTATTTTTTACCAAAATTCATAAGACCTACCAGCTCTAACATTTTTGTTACCTGCTTGGTTCTCTCTTTTTTTGGTACACCAAGTAGTTCCATTGGCATACAGACATTTCGACGAACCGATCTCCAGTCATACAACACCGGATTCTGAAATACAATGCCAAATTTCTTCTGCAAACGTATTTGTCTTGGTGTCTGTCCTTTCACAGAAATACTTCCACTACTGGTCTGCTGTAAATCTGCAATTGCACGAAGCAATGTTGTCTTTCCGCATCCAGAAGGTCCAAGTAAGGCGATAAATTCTCCCTGTCGAATCTCCAGATTTACATTTTTTAGAGCGTGGACAACATCACCATTTTCTTTATCTTCAAATTGCACACAAAGATCTTCAATTTTAATATCTATTTCCTTTGTTTGTTCCATGATTCTAACCAGCCTTTCTATCTTAAAAAAAATAGCGCAAAGCTTTCGCTTCACGCCATCGTTGAATGTTTAGTCATATAATTTTTTGTATATTTGTAGTAAATCTTCTTTTGTAACTTCCTTCATGGTATTGGAAGGGCTGCCACTTGCCATGGCATCCTCTGCCATTTTATCCATAACTGCCTCAAAGTCCTTTTTTTCAATTCCATATTCCTGAAGGGTTGGAATCTCACAATGTTTCAGCAGAAGACCAAGTTCCCTTAAAAAAATTCCCGCAGCCTCCTTATCAGAAACCCGATAATCACAGGCATTGATTGCTCTTGCAATCATGGCAAAGCGATCGCTTGCACCATCCAGTACATATTCCAGAGCATCCTTGATTAACATTGCATTACTTAAACCATGAGGAACATGGAACAATGCTCCTATCGGTCTGCTCATACCATGTACTATGGTTACAGATGCATTGTTGATACATACCCCTGCTTCAAATGCAGCCATAGCCATTTCTTCTCTGGCTGTTTTATTTTCTCCATCTCGGTAGGCAATCGGTAAGTAGGTGAAGATTCTTTTGATTGCAGAGAGGGCATATAAATCGGTAAATACGTTAGCACGTCTGGAAGTATACGCTTCAACCGCATGGGTTAGGGCATCAATTCCTGTCTGTGCTGTAATTTCCTTGGGTGCACTTAAGGTAAATTCTGCATTGATAATTGCTAAATCAGGAAGTAAATCTTCCCCTTTTAATAACATTTTTACATTTCTAAGAGGATCTGTAATAATGGTGAACTTGGTGGTTTCAGATCCAGTCCCTGCTGTTGTTGGAATCATAATCATTGGTGGAAAATCACCTTTTATTTCTCTTCCAACGTAATCTGATAGTGATCCACTTAATTTTGATGAGGCTGCAATTGCTTTCGCAGCATCCAGCGGACTCCCTCCCCCAATGGCAATTACCATATCACAGCCATTTTTTAGAAACAGTTCTTTTCCTTCATGCACCATATCCGTGGTGGGTTCACCTGCTGCTAAAATATAGGTTACATAGTCAAGACTCCAACGGTCTAAATGTTCTGTAAGAACATTCAATATTCCGTGTCTCTTTACATTTGCGCCACTTACTACCAGTGCTTTTTTCCCATAGCCTTTGATGGTATCTGCTGCGGCTTCCAGGGCATTGTCTCCGAACACTACTCGTTCAGGTATCATCAATTGAGCTGCCATCCTGTTATCCCACTTTCTTTTTTCTTAATTTCGTGTGAATTCCTGGTCTACAAAACTGAGCACTTCATCTAGTTTTACAAGTTCTTCCAAAAGCTGTTCTTCTGTAATGATCAAAGGTGGGGCAACGATAATGATATTTTCATGGGTGTATGTCATAAAACGCTTTTCTTTCAGTTTTCCAAGAATCGTAGCCATAACTCCATTCATATCTTTACCATAAGGAACCAGTGCTTCCTTGGTATCTTTGCTTTTTACTAATTCAACTGCTGAAAACAAACCAATGTAACGTACATCTCCAACACAGCTGTGCTTTTCCTTTAACTCTTCCAGCTTTTCTCCTAACACTTTACCAACTGTTTTCACATTGTTTAGTATATTACTTTTTTCATAAAAATCAAGACAAGCAATTCCAGCTGCACAAGCTAAGGGATGTCCACTATAGGTTAATCCACAGGATAACATATTTTCATCAAAATGTTCTGCAATCTGTTTGCTAACTACTACGCCTCCAAGTGGAACGTATCCACAGGTAATTCCTTTGGCAAAAGTTACCATATCCGGAACTGCATCGAAGTTTTCAAATGCAAACATGGTTCCGCATCTTCCAAACCCAGCCATAACTTCATCGCAAACCATTAAAATTCCATAATCATCACAGATTTTTCTTACACCTTTTAAGTAACCCTTAGGGGGTATGATAATTCCGTTGGAACCTGTTATAGTTTCCAGAAAAATCGCTGCTACCTGCTGCTCTCCTTCATAGACAATCTGTTCTCTTAATTTTGCCAGATAGTACTCACTTGCCTCTTCTTCGGAAGCAAACTCGATCACTTCCCGATAGATGTAAGGATCAAAAAATTTAATAAAACCTGGAATGGAAGGCTCTAATGCATATCTTCTAGGTTCGCCAGTCAGGTTTCCTGCACCAAAGCTTGAACCATGATAGGAACGATACCGGCTCATTACCTTCCCTCTTCCTGTATATAAGCGTGCAATTTTGATTGCATTTTCATTTGCTTCTGCACCTGCATTCGTGAAAAAAACTTTTCCCATGGATTCTGGCATTAAACCAATTAGTTTTTCTGCCAACAGTGCTCTTTTTTCAACGCCGTAAGATGGAGCCATGTAACAGTATTCATCCACCTGAGCTTTAATTGCATCTCCGATTTCTTTATTTCCAAATCCAACATTCATATTCACAAGCTGGGATGACATGTCAGTATAACGGTTATCCTCATAATCCCAGAAATAAATTCCCTCTGCTCTCTTCACCGCAATTGGGTTGATATTCTTCTGTCTGCTCCAAGATTGTAGATTATATTTTTTCTGTAATTCTGTAACTTCTTTCCCTGTCATGAGATCCTCCTTGTCATAAAAAAAGATGCCTTCTGTTTTTGAAAGCATCTTTGCCTGATCGAATGTAAAACCATGAACTGATTATATCGCGGTGAAAAAAAGTTACAATCCCCTCATTGAACAGAATTTGTTGTGCATTTGCACAATTTGTTTGTGTTATAGCAGATCCTGAATATAAAAGCAAAGACTAGCCTGTAAACGCTCTTTTGAGTTCTGTAGGTTTAATCCAGTTATTTTTTCTATCTTTTTTACCTGATTATTTACGGTGTTTCGATGAATAAAAAGTTCGTCGCTCACTTGCTGCTGACTTCCATTATGCTCCAGATAGCAGGCAAGAAACTTCCGATACTCGGTATTGTTTTCCTCATCATATCTCTGTAATTTCCCCAAAGCCTGTTCGTAAAACTCCTTTAAAACCTTGCGTTCCTTTACTGCGAGTAGTACTTTATGAATATCCAGTTGCTCATAATAACAAATGGACTGTTCCTTTTTCTTTGCAATCTCACTGGCTCCCTGTGCCTTTTCAAAACAACCATCCAGATTCTCATATCCCTGAAGCAATGGACTTACACCCATCTGCACTTTAAAACGCTCTTTTTCTTTTTCTAAAGAAGTAAGAAGCTCCTGTGCAAAATGCTCAATCTTCGAAAAATCGTGTTCGGAAAGAAGCACCATCAGATTATTCTGAAATCCAAATGAGATAAAAAGTCGCTGGCTAATTCTTGCCACTCTTTCCACATAAGATTTCAGTCGTTCCATATTTTCATAGGCATATTCTTTTTGCACACTTTGAAGCGAAATCTCTACGAAGCAGAAAAAACTATCCCGCATATAACCATATCGTTCCATTTGCTGTATCTGCTGCTCTGGATCACCGGTTTTAAACAACAAATTTTTAACCGTGGTAGCTATGCTGTTTTCCACATTTTCATTATGCATAATACGAGTACAGAAATCCCTGGTCAAATCCACCATTCTGGTTCTCCAAGGTATGGTAAACAAAGGAAGTGCAACTTCATCGCAAAAATCCAATACTTCTTTTGGAATCTGTTTAATATAAGGACCGATGTTTACGATAAAGGCACTTGCCTGCATTCCATGAATCTGTCTGGTAAACTCCAGCAGCCACTCCTCACTCTGGTTCATATATCCTGCCGTAAAAATCAATTCATGCCCATGTAAAAAGGAAGATACTTCCTGATCCTCCACAATATGCACCCATTCCACCAGGTTGTTCAGTCCCTTATGACCTGCAATCAGCTTCATCTGATACAGGGATCCACTGTTGCTATAGAGTTTATTCACGGTTACTGCCATATAAGCCCCTTCTTTCTGCACGTTTGACTTAACTTATAGTATATTGGGATAGATTTGTCAAGAACATGGTGCTGGTGTGGTGGCTTTTGGGGTAGTTGGCGCTCTTGGGGGGCTTTGGGGGCTTTTACGGATTCACTCGGGAATAGTTGAAACCTTTATGGGCTTTTTATGGGTTTTTACGGACGAAATGCGTTAGAATTTGTATTTCGTCCGTAAGGATTTGCCCAAATACCAGTAAATTAGAAGAAAAAAGAGCTTAATTTGCTAAAAAGCAGTCCATATTCGAGATTATGTCAACAGGAAGTTGTATTTCTAAGTGTAGATTGGCTGAAAAGTTACGGACGAAAGCAAGCAAGTGGTTTGTTTCGTCCGTAAGAAGTGACCATAATGCAAAATTGGGGTGAGTTATGTGAACCATTTACCTAAATAAGTGTTTTGGAAACAAGTTATGTGAACCAATCGTCATGAATTCACAGAAAATTATCAGTTTCTAGATTATGTCAACAAAAGGCTACCAGCACCCAACTGCAAACTTATAAAAACCTAGCAAGCTGGAAAACCTGCGCCTTTGCAGATCTTTCAGCTTGCTTCGTTTTTGTATTTTGTTTTTTGTTTTTGGTTTTCAGCTGTTCTGAGCTTTTACGGACGAAATGCGTTAAAATTTGCATTTCGTCCGTAAGCATTTGCCCAAATACCAGTAAATTAGAAGAAAAAAGAGCTTAATTTGTTGAAAAACAGTCCATAGTCAAGATTATGTCAACAGGAAATTGTATTGCTAGGTGTAGATTGACTGAAAAGTTACGTACGAAAGCTAGTAAGTGGTTTGTTTCGTCCGTAAGAAGTGACCATAATGCAAAATTTGAGTGAGTTATGTGAACCATTTGGCTAAATAAGAGTTTCGGAAACAAGTTATGTGAACCGCAGAAACCTACAACCTACAACCGCAAGAAACCACACCCACAACAATCCTCCCATCTTCTTCCCATCGCCAACGGCGTAAACTACAAATGTCTTGAAGCAAGGATGTAATTATGTTACAATTATGTAGTCGTGTAAGCGATAATCTTATGAGGATAAAGGACATGAAAATGAAAAAAGGATTGATGAAGTTTGGTATTGTAATGTTTTTAACACTTAGCTTGGTTGGTTGTGGATTGGGAAATGCATTCAACAGCAGTCGTGTTTATGAGACAGAAGATTTTAGTATTGAAATGATGACAGGTATGACAAAAGTAGACTATGAAGGATATAATTATCTGTTTCAGAATCTAAGTGAAGAAACTATGATACTTGTTTTGGAAGAAAGTTTTGAGTTTATTGGAATTGATGATAGTTATACGATTGAAGATTATCTAGGTATGGTGATTCAGGCAAATGGATTAGCAGAAGGTAGTATTATGAAAGATGAAGCAACAGGACTTTCTTATGTTACCTTTGAATCAACGGTTGAAGGAGAATCTTATTCTTATCTGATGTTTGCTACAAAAACAGATACCTCTTTCTGGTTATTCCAGATTGGCTGCCTGACAGCAGATTATACTGAAAATCAGGCAACCTTATTGGAATGGGCTAATTCAGTTGTAATGAAATAGTAAACTTATAAAACTTCATAATTGGTAGATTGGAAATCAGGTTATTCTGTTAGGGCTTTCCCTTGCAGAATAACTTTTTTTCGTTTGTAATTTTTATCCAATAAAAGTAAATTGGCAATTTTTCCTTCTTCAATCGTTCCATAATCAGAATCGATGTGTATGGCTTTAGCTGGATTTAATGTGGCTGCCTTGATTGCAACTTCTGCTGGAATTCCAACAGAAATAGCGTGGAGTAAGCAGTCAAAGAGGTTGGTTGCACTGCCGGCGATGGTTCCATCTTCCAGTGTTGCAAGATTTCCACGTACTTTCACAGCCTGGCCACCCAAAGAATACATACCATCCTCCATACCACAAGCCATCATGCTATCGCTGATAAGAACAACTCGGTCAGTGCCAAATAGTTGGAAAGAAGCTCGAATAACAGAGGGAGAAATATGGATTCCATCCGTGATAAGTTCAACAAAGCAAGAAGCTGTATCAAATGCTGCACCAATTACCCCTGCATCCCGATGATGAAAAGGAGGCATTGCATTATATAGATGGGTTACATGGCAGGCACCTGCATCAAAAGCAGCTTTTGCCTGTTCGTAATTAGCCGTTGTATGAGCTAGGGAGAATGAAACCTGATCATGAAGATTAGAAATCACTTCCAAAGCACCAGGAATTTCTGGTGCAATGGCAACCAGCTTAATCAAGTTGTTGGTTTTTTCCTGGATTTCTCTTAAAAAAGGTTCCTGTGCTTCTATAATATAGGCTGGATTTTGGGCTCCTTTTTTTTCTTTTGAAATAAAAGGGCCCTCCATATTGATACCAACCAAGGGGGAAACGGGAAGAGGTTGTTGCTTGTTATATTCCGCACCATTCATACAAATCTGTGTGATGTCTTCGATTGGCAGAGTCATGGTAGCTGGACAGATGCTGGTGATACCCTTGCTATTTTGATAAGCAATGATCTGTTCAATTGCTTCTTTTGTACCATCACAAAAATCATAACCCATACATCCGTGAAAATGGATATCAATCAGACCAGGAATCACATAAGAGTCGGTTCCATCGATGATTTCACCTGAATAATTCTCTGTATCGATATGTTCTGCAACAGAAATGATTCTCTCTTGTTCAACTAAGATATCCGCTTTTTGAAACTGTTGGTCCTTCTGAAAGACCTGAGCATTTTTTATAATCATAGGCTTTCCTCCAATTTGCTGTATGCACCCTGATCACAGAGTACTATAACTTGTTTATGAAGTTGTAAAATTGAGGCAGGTACCTGTGGGGTAATTGGACCCTGCAAGGCTTTTTTTAGTATTTCTGCTTTATCTTCACCCGCTGCAATCAGCAGTATTTTTTCTGCATGTAAAATAGATTTAATACCCATGGTATAGGCTTTTCTTGGAACAAGACTTTCATCTTCAAAAAAACGCGCATTGGCGGCGATGGTAATGGGTGATAAGTCTACACAATGTGTCTGATTGGTAAATTCTTCTCCTGGTTCGTTAAAACCGATGTGACCATTATGTCCAATTCCTAAAAGTTGAAGATCAACACTACCAAGTGATTCAAGCAGTTGATTGTAATCATCACAAGCTTTTTGAGGATCTGCTTCCAGACCATTTGGAATATGGGTATTTTCTTTTTGAATATTTAAATGACGAAACAGATGCTGTTCCATGAAATAATGATAACTTTGGGGATTGGAGGGAGAAAGTGAGCAGTATTCGTCAAGATTCACAGTTTGAACCTGAGAAAAATCTAAGTGCTCCTTTTGATAGAGTTCTACCAGTTTTTCGTAGATTCCCACAGGGGAAGAACCGGTAGCAAGTCCTAAGATACTATTTGGTTTATTTTTTACCTGGTCTGCAATGATATTTGCTCCCAGAATCGCTAACTGTCGATAATTGTCTGCTTTGATAATTTGCATAATGTTGTTACACATGCATTGTGCATGTGCCTCCTTCCACGTTATATTTCTTTTTATCTAATCTCATCTTAATGCATATGAAAATAGAATACAAGGTGGAAGGAGGGAAAGCACAGAATCAGGAAAGAAAACACATAATCAAGCAAAAACAGATGTTTTATCCTTTATTTTTAAGTACATTGGCTAGCATTTTCAAGTTTACTTTTTCTCCGGTAAAGAGTACAAGACCTTTAAAAATACGAGCTGATAGCATAATGGTTAGTAAAGTAAAGATGCAAAGTATAGCTAAGGAAATCAGTCCTGTTGTTAAGGATGCTGCTCCTGTTATCAAATCAACAGGTATACAGAAGGGCGCTGTAAACGGAATAAAGCGGGCTACACGAATGATTTCCAGATTTCCTGCTGCAGAAGCCAGGTAGCACACAAGCCAGCTGATAATAACAGGCATCTGAAACAAGGTCTGTGTAGAAGAAGCTTCTTCTGGTTTGGTAACCATGCAGCCTGCAAGACCTGCAAGAACACAATAGAATAAAAAGCCAACACAGAAAAATAAAACAGCCAGAATCACAGCAGGTAGTGAAAGTGCAGATTCTCCGATATTCTCCTTTAAAAAGTTGATAATTTCAATCACAGAACTTTCATAACCTGGATATACTTGTTTTGCAATGTAATTTCCACCATACAGACCAGCAACAATGGATATCACCCAGATTAAAAACTGCATAATCGCCATAGAGGTTATCGCTAGCACCTTACCAGTGATCAAGGCATACGGATGAACACTGGTTAAAAGTGATTCTACTAGTTTGGAAGTTTTTTCTGTAGAAACAGATTTGCTGATATTTTGTCCATATAACAGAAGCATAAAATATAACATAAGTCCGAATAACATGGGGGCAATCATCTGAATTACCATAGCTGCCACATTCTCTTCTTCCCCGATTTCTCCATAGGAAGTAACAACAGGAGTTAACACCATGCTAAGAATCTCTGGACTTAAGCCAGACTGAAGAAGTTTCCCTGTTTGATAAGCGGTTGAGATTACCTGTAAAAGCTCATCAGCTTCGTTTTTTCCGATTTGAGATTCACTTGGGATTAAGGCCTCCAGTACAAAAGCATCCTCGTTTGTATAAATTGCAAGTGCAAGTGTGGTGTCTGAGTTCTGTTTTGCTTTTGCTACCAATTCTTCTTTGGTTGCAACATCTTGGTATTCAAAAGATATTTCAGCAAATGCAGGACCATTTAAAGCCTCCTCATAAAGCCTGAAATCCATTTCTGTTAATCCACTGCTGTCTTGAATATAAACCTGAGTGATGGTTGAGGGTTCAATCACTTTTTCTTCGTCAGGCTTTGCAACAAGAAGGTTTGCAACAATAAAAATTCCTAAAATCACCACAGATACTAAGGCCGTCACAATACGAAAAGCGCCACCTTTTGATGCCTGATGAAAGGTAAAGTCAAACACTGTTTTCCAACCGTGAAAATTATTTGCTTTTTTCATTTGAAACTCCTTTCTTCACAGATTTTGAAAGTTTCAGGAGTGCTTTTAATTTAATGGTATCGCCTGTATGAAGAATAAGGATTTCATAAATTTTTGCAACAAACTGAAAAAGTAAAGCGATGGACAGAATTTGAATGCCAAGAGCAAGCAAACTTAGAAGCAAGCCAGCTTTTCCCAGTAGAATCGCACCTGGAAGTAAAAATGGTGACGAAACTGGAAAAAGAAGCGCGAAGGTAACAAATGGATTGTTTCCTGCACCAATTAAACTACCAGCTGCACCCATTCCAACATAGGCTCCTATTAAATTAATAAAGGTAAAGACCATTAATCCTTCATTCATTTCTTCGATTTTACTAACGGTCGCGCCAAACATGCCCGCAAGTACTCCGTAAAAAATCATGCCAAGACCAATCGACAACAAACATAAAAGAAGATTGATTGGGTTAATATTTGAAAAAATATTTTCTGGTATGATGGTTGCTAACATGCTTTCCTTTTCCTGTAACAATGCTACAATCTGGTTGCTTAAGAACACCACTACGATCAGGGAAATAATCTGTAACAACACAGAAACCAACATGGCAAGAACTTTACCCACCATCAAGGCCAATGATTTCACACTGATTAAAAGATTTTCCACAACACGGGTAGATTTTTCTGTAACAATGGAAGTTGCAATCTGAGTACTTGCCATAATATTTACCATCAGAACAAGAAACAAGGTACCATATAAAAACCAGTATTCATTCATGCTAATAGATGTATCTTCTGTATAAATGGCTTCACCACTAGCATCCGTTTCGGAAACCAGGGTGGTGATTGGTGCCTGAATAAAATTCAATTGTTCCACTTCTACTCCAAGTAAAGCAAGCTTTTGCTCATCAAACAGTGTCGTTAAATCAGCACCCAGTCGATTTAGTTGTTCATCTGTCAGAGCGCTTTCTTTTGCTGTTTCAAATTCAAGGGAATAATATCCCTGAGAATCATCCAGAACAAGGAGCACGGAGTTTAATTCTTCTTTTGTAATGGTATCTCTTGCTTTTTCCACATCACTCGTGGTTTCAACCAATACATTTTGATAATAATCTTCCTGGGTTAATAAGGTAAAATCAAAAGGACCTAAATCACTTTGATTGTGAATATACAACGTTTCAATGGGACTAATCAAATCTTCGCTTTCAGAAGGCATGATAAACTGAAGCAGTGGTGCAGAAACCACCGATAATAAAAGCAATATCAGAAAGGATATCTGATAAGCTTTACTTTTCAGGGTCTGAGTCAGGGTAAAGCAAAAAACCTCCTGCCAGCCTGTTAAATTATTTTTCATCATTGGCACTGCCCACCTTTTCTACAAATAATTCATGGAGAGAAGGTTCTCTCAGCTCGAATTTGATGACTGGTATCTGATGTGCAATTAAGGTACTTAAAAAATTCATGGCCTCCTGTTCTGATGTAACTTTCAGGTGATATTCACTTGGTGTTTTTCCAGCAACACTCAGTCCGCTTTCCGCGATAAGTTCTTTGATGTCTGCATCACATTTAATAAACAGATTTACACGACCATAGGATTTCTTAATTTGATTCAGATTCCCAGAAAGGACTACTTTTCCTTTGTTTAAGATGGTGATGTCGGTACAGAACTCTTCAATAGTTGGCATCTGATGACTGGACATAATCAGGAATTTATTTTTTTCAATTTCTTCTTTAATAATAGATTTGAACAAATCTGTATTAACAGGATCAAGTCCACTTAAAGGTTCATCCAGAATTAACAGTTCAGGATCCGCTATTAAGGCAATCATCAACTGAATTTTTTGCTGATTTCCTTTGGATAACTGGTCTGCACGATAGGTTTTTGCCTTCTTGGTTTTGTGATTTTTAGCTGGAAAAATATATTCTTCTACTTCCAAACGTTTTGCCCAATACGTAATGCGTTCCACGGCTTCTGCCTTTTTCACATTACGAAGGCGCGCAAAATATAAAAGCTGATCCAGTAAAGAATATTTCGGATACAAGCCACGTTCCTCTGCAAGATACCCAATGTTATCATGAACTGCATCAATGGGTTTTCCCTTCCAGTATACTTCTCCGCTATTTTTAGCAAGCATTCCTAAAATCATACGGATGGAGGTTGTTTTTCCAGCTCCGTTGGTTCCAAGCAGTGCATACACACCTGGCTCATTTATTTCAAAGCTTAAATCTTCCAGAACCTGCTTTTCACCATAACTTTTTGATAGATTTTTTACGACTAATGACATAAGGCCCCTCTCCTTGCACAATGTTGTGCATTTCAACTATTTTTGTCTCTCCTTTAGGATTATAGCATTATCGTCTTATTTATTGAATAGGCTATTTACCTTAATATTTTCTTAAGACAGGTGGGGGGGTTTGGTGTTGGTTGTGGTTGCTTCTTGGTGGGGTGGTTTTGCTAGTCTTGTTGGTTCTTTTTTGTTGCGGTTGACATAAACTGTTTCAATAATGCAAATTGCCCCTTTTGGTTCACATAACTTGCCGTTTTTTTGAATTATGGTTACTTCTTACGGACGAAATGCAGAAATCTAAGCATTTCGTCCGTAAACGGCTAATAATTGAGAATATATGGAAGACAAACGGCTAATAATCGTGAAGATAAATTCAGAGCCCTTCAACATCACTCCTCCACTTCTATTTCTGTGTTTCGGTACTCATTTGCAGAGATGCCAACTTGCTTTTTGAAGACTCTGGAGAAATGGGCCATGTCCAGGAAGCCTACCTCAAGGGCGATGTCGCCGATGCGAAGGGCTGGGTTCTTCAGGAGTTCTTTGGCTTTTTCCACTCGAATGCCATTCAGGATTTCCGAGAAGTTTTGGTTGGTGTATTTGTTGAGAAGTTTGGATAGATGCCACTGACTCACATATGTTTTTTCAGCAACATCGGATAATTTGACCTTGTCTTTGTAGTGTTCTTCAATGTAGTGAAGGGCGTTCTTGACAATAAAGCTGCTGGCTGCACTCTCATGTTCCTTTTCCTGAACCGAACAAGGGTTGCTTCCAGTATTTGGGGAAGCATCTGTGGAAGCATTAAGCGAATCATCTGATGAACCATAAATGCTATCAAAACCCTGCTGTTCTTTAATGCTGGTGGCCATAAAGCTGATTGCTTCCTCAATTTCATCCATGTTGGAGGGCTTTAGAAGGAAGCGGCTTACCCCTAGGGTTAAGGCGCGTTTTGCATAATCGAAGTCGCGAAAGCCTGTGAGGATGGTGACCTTCAAATTCGGAAACTGGGATTTCAAGCCTGCAATCATGGTGAGTCCATCCATTTCCGGCATGCTGATATCCAAAAAAAGCATGTCTGGTTTGTGTTCTAAGATTAACTTTCTTCCTTCGATTCCATTGTTGGCGGTTGCCACCACATAGCAATCAAAGGCCTCCCATCGTACACTACGGGAGAGGCCTTCAACAATAATTGGTTCATCATCAATAATCATAACTTTTAGCATTCTGGATCCTCCTTAAGAAACATCCTAAATACAACATATTTTTCTTTTAGTATAACATAGTATGAAGTTCGTTTAAAGATTAACCCTTAATTGCTCCTGCAGTCAGACCCTTCATAATGTTCTTTTGAAGGAAGATATAAACGAACAATACTGGAACAACGATTAAGGTAACAGAAGATGCCATCAGTCCATAGTCCGTTCCGTATTTGGAACTGATTTCTTCTAATAAAGAAGCGATTGGATATTTGGTGTTGTCTTTAATCATAATCTTTTGAACAAAGAGGTCGTTATATGACCAAAGGAAGGAGAAAATTGCAACGGTGGATATGGATGCTTTACTTAGGGGAATAATGATTTTCAAGAATACCTGAAATACATTGGCTCCTTCCATATACGCAGCTTCTTCCATCTCTATGGGAATACTTTTTAAAAAACCGATTAACACTATGGTTGCAAAGCTTAGGTTTCCAGCAATCTGAGGTAAAATAACAGCCCAATTGGAATTCAAAAGATCGGTGATGCTCATCAGTCGAAATACTGGGATGATGGTAGAAAACACGGGAAACATCAAACTTGCTACCAACATGGATTCGATTATTTTTTTACCACGGAATTCATATCTTGTAAGGGCAAATGCCATCATGGTTGATACGGAGATTACTCCTACGGTTACTGTTCCGGATATTAGCAGGGAATTTTTGTAGGCATTGGCTATCTTCAATTTGCTAAAGGCATTGGTATAGTTATCCCAGGTAAATTCCTTTGGTAGTGAAAAGGATGAGGTCAGAACTTCTGCGGAAGGTTTAAAGGAATTCACAATTACCCAGATAAAAGGAAAAATCGTTGTGATAGCCCAAAGAATTAAAATCAGATAAATTACGATTTTGCCAATGGAAATTTTTGATTTTATCATCTTCCTACCTCCTTCTTTTCATCGCGGAATATAATATGTACAAGTCTGGAAACCACCACACCCATTACAACGATTACAATTGCAATTGTGGAACCATAGTCATAATTATTCATACCGAAGGTTACCTGATACATATAGGTTCCTAAAAAATGTGTGAGCCCTTGTGGAGCACCATTTGCTGCAATTACCCAGGGAAGATCAAACACTTTCAGGGCACCTGTTACGGCAAGTGTAACGCAGGTTACAATCACGGGTCTCATCATTGGTATGGTCAAATAGAAAACTTGTTTGAATTTGGAACAACCATCGATGTCTGCTGCCTCATAGATATCATCCGAAATATTGGTGAGACCTGTGAGGAGAATTACAAAGTAAAATCCTACATAACTCCAAAGAGTCGGAATACAGATCATGAGAAAAGCAAGTTCTGGACTTAACCAGTTTACAGGATCTAAAGATAAGGACTTTAGAATCTGATTGAGCATTCCTCCGTTGTAATTGTAAAAAAGTTTAAATAATAATCCAATTGCTGTTGCCGATATTACGATGGGAAAGAAAAATACAGTTCGAAATATCTGCTGACCCTTTCGAATATTATTTACCAGAACTGCCAGAATAAATGCAAACCCAACTTCAAACACGACGGTAAGTCCCATCATTCGGAAAGAATTTCCGATGGCAATGGCTATGGTTTCATCTGAGAACAGTTTTTTATAATTATCAAATTGTATAAATTTCCATGGAGATCCTGGCATTTCCACAACACCTGTCATATCAAAAAAGCTGTTTTTGATATTTTCCACGAAAGGAAGGTATAGGAATACGAAGAGGAAAACTAATCCGGGAACCACGAAAATGAGCAGCGGCCATTTCTTTTTATATAACATCTTTATCCACCTTTCTGGCTGATTCGTTTAAAAAACAGAGGGAGTAGGTATCCCCCCTCTGTCTCAAACTGACTTGGTCAGTACTATTTACGGTCGTTGTTGATTGCAAGAGCTTCATTTAATAAATCTTCTGCGGAACCACCGGTTGAAACTTTTACTATGCCTGCAATGATTGTTTTGTATGCTTCTGGATCAATTCTAGAGTCTGTTGGTGCACAAAGAGCGGTTGCTCCATTGGTATATGCAAGTGCTGATAAAGCAAGATTTGTCATACCTTCAACTGGTGTAACTTCTACTGCCGCTTTTCCAACTGCTCCACCTTTTTCCCAGTATTTCTGAACTGCTTCCTGAGAAGTCTGAGCCATAACGAATTTCACTGCTGCATCACGTTTGTCTGGATCTTCCCAAGCTTTTCTTGTGATATAGAAACCTGAAGAGATACCACCAACGATAGAACCTGCTTCTGCTTTTTGATCATCCATTCCAGGGAATGCGATTACAACTGTATTTTCCTGATCTTCAATTCCACCAAGGAACCAAGAACCGTCTAACTGCATAGCAGCTTGTTTTGATTTAAATAAAGAACCAACATATTCATTATCTACGGTGTCTGTATCCACAGGGAAAGCACCAAGATCTCTTAATGTTTTTACAAATTCAAGTCCACGTACCCAGTCAGCTGGAGCTGTTTCAGGAACTGCTTCATATCCTTCTGGACCTGCTGCATAAAGAAGTGAAAACTCTACCCAGTAGTGAGGAACATTGTTTAAAGAAACTGCGATTGGAACGATACCATTTTCGTTAAAAGTTTCGATCGCTGTTTTTAAGGATGCAAAGTCTGTAGGAAGTGCTAGGTTATACTGATCAAATAAATCTTTGTTACAGAATAAACCTTCCCAGTATCCTGTTGTAGGTACTGCTCTTTGAACGCCGTCTGTATTTTTAGCAGCTTCTAAAGCGGTTCCCATAGTATCTTGTGCATATTCTGGATATTCTGCATGAATTTCTTCGATGCTCACAAATTTATCAGTTGCTACGATCTGGTTTGCTGTTGCATCGGTAAAGAACTGAAGTACGTCTGGTTCATTTCCTACTGAAAAATCTGCTGCAACAGATGCTTTCCATTCTTCATCGGATGACTGTGAATTATCTTCTACTGTTATGTAGTCATAAGTAGTTTGAAAATCTGCAATGATTTGCTGATATACTTCTGCGTTTGGATCAGTTCCACCGAACATGGAAACGGTTTTGATGGTTACATCTTTTTGAGCTTCTGCTTCAGGTTCTGTTTCTGTCACTTCTGCTTCATCTGTTGCTTCTGTTGTTGTCTGATCATCTGCTGTCTCTTCTGTTTTCCCACAACCTGTTAACATGGTAAATGTTAAAACAGTTGCAAGTAAGATCGATAATGCTTTTTTCTTCATTTGTAAATCCTCCCTTAATAATTGTTAGCAACTATTTGCTATAGTTAAAGTATATAGAGGATAGTTCTAAAAATCATTAGACCAACTTGTCAGTATTTGTTGATTCTTGCCATATTGACTTGTTTTGTTATAAATCTCTTGTACTTTCATCATAAGGAAGTGTAATTCTGGACACCGTTTTTTGTTGATCTTTAGAAAAAATCTGAAGTCCATAATCATTTCCATAGATTAATTTAATACGTTTGTTCACATTTGCGATTCCAATGGAGGTATGTTGATTTGGTTCTTTTTGCCCCAGAACTGGAACTGCAGTGTCACTTAATATCTGATTGATTTTTTCCAGCTCTGTTAAAGACATGCTGCGACTGGTATTTTCCACATCCAAAATAATCTTTGCATCCTGTTGATAGATTTTGAGTAAGATGGTACCCGAACTGATTTTCTCTATTCCATGTTTAATGGCATTTTCCAATAAGGGTTGTAAAATTAACTGAGGAACATAACTTTGCAAGAGACTGGAATCTACTTCCTTCTCCACCTTCAAACGCTGTCCAAAACGCATGGACATAATATAGAGATAGGAGTCCGCACAACGCAGTTCCTCCGATAGGTATATTTTCTTTTCATTGTTCCGATTCATGGTAAAATCTAACACCGTTCCTAAAGCCTCTATCATCTTCGATGTTGTAATATCTCCGTTCATTCGTGCCTGCCAGTTCATCATCTCCAAGGTATTATTTAAAAAATGTGGATTAATTTGAGCCTGTAAGGCTGCAATCTGTGCATCTCTTCGACTGATCTGCTCATGAAAAACCGTATCAAATAAATACTTTACCTGCTCTGACATGGCATTGAAAGAGGTTGCAAAGCTTTCAAATTCCTGATTTGGCATACTTTTTAAATCCAGTAGGGTTCCAAATTCACCCTGGCTGATTTTTCCAGAGGCCTTAACCAGTCTGCGAAGTGGATTCTCCAAGTGCCTGGTTAAAAAGAAATAGGTCAGTATAATTAAGGGGATCATAGCGCCTATGATAATAAAAACAAGATTAAACAAGGTGCTAATGCTGGCATATAAGTCTTCATGATTCACCAGATAGGTTAGGGCCAAATCATAATTATCATACTTTGCATGAAAGGCATACCCATTCATGTCGCCACCTTCCTTGCGAATGACCTGCTCCTGGTATCCTAGGTCTTCTACCTTACGGATTTCTTCCAAAAGCTCACTTTCCTCCAAGGGCTGCTGCTGCATCATGGACACTCCTCCGGCTTCTTTTCCAATATAAGAGGCTTTTCCATTTACAAAAATACGGACCTGATTCAGTTGTTCCATGGGCATTTCCCGAAATAACTCGCTGGTTTTTAAGCTTACCACCAAAGTGCCATATTTTCGGTATTCATTGACAGTATACAAATTACGTACCAAGAAAATCATATTATCTATAATATGAACTTCCACATAATTACTGTCTGTGCTTTGAATTTCTTTTACCAGCGGCTGGACATTTTGCAGATAGGTGCCATAGCCATAGGCTTCTCTGGAAGAATAAAAACTGGGATTTTCATCCTCTGCCATATAAAAGGCATAAGAAGAAAATCTGGAGTCCAGCTGAAATTTTGTCTTTAAGGTTGCCTTGATTTCTGCCAGATAATCTTGTTTGGTCATAGTACCTTTTTCATATTTGGCATAGGCATTCTCCCAGTAACCCTCATAGGTGGGCTTCTGCATCAGGCGAATTCCATCATCTATTTTGGTAGACACCAAAACTCCAGATACATTTACTCCATTCATAATCAGGGTTTCGATTTTCTCAATATAAGCTTCTTTATAAGAATGAAAAATGAAAAAAGAAAACACCGAAATTGGAATCAGCCAACAGGCTGCAAATAATAAAAGAAGTGTAATTCGTATGGAAGGTAACCGTTGTTTTAGTCTCTTTTGTACAAATCCGAAAAAAGATTTCATGGAGAACCCAGCCTTTCTTATTTATTGCTTCGTTACTATTCAGTGTAGCAAATACAGGGGAAAATTACCATCACGAAGTGCCCCCTGGACAACCAGAGGGCACATTTGTTATAAGCCTAGGAAAGCTTCATAAATCTCACATATTTTTTTTGCATCCTGTTGCTGAGGCATTTCACTAAAGATACGGAGCAGGGGCTCTGTTCCTGAAAATCTGGCAATAATCCAGCCGCCATTTTTCAGATATACTTTACTTCCATCCAGGTAAGAAACTTTCTCAATTTCAAAGGGAAGCTCTGGAAGCATTTTATCTTCCATCAGAAGCTGGTAGATCTGCTCCTTCTTTTTTTGATTGAATTTATAATCTCTCTCTTCCATATAAATCTCACCGATTTCCTTTTGAATATCGTTGTAGATTTCGGAGAGTTTCTGACCTGTTACCGCCATCATTTCAACCAGGAGAATAGCCGCGTAGATACCGTCTTTTCCTTTGATATGGCCTCGTACGGTAAGTCCTCCGGAACTTTCTCCACCGATGACTGCGTCAGTTTCATTCATTTTGGCAGAGATATATTTAAATCCAACAGGAACTTCATAGCATTTTTCCCCAAATTGTTTGGCTACTGCATCCAGAACATGGGTGGTGCAAATATTTCTTACCACTGGACCTTTCCAGCCTTTGTATTTGACCAGGTAATAATATAACAACACCAAAATATCATTTGGATGTAAAAATCTTCCCGTATCATCAATGATTCCGATTCGGTCCGCATCTCCATCTGTTGCAATCCCGATGTCACACTTTTTATCCAACACATAATTTTGCAGACTTCGTAATGTGTCAGCACTAGGAGAAGGTAACTTTCCGCCAAACAGGGTATCGTGACGTTCATGAATACAGAACACCTCACATCTGGCTGTATGTAAAATGGTTTTCAGAGAAGTTTCACTTACACCATACATAGGATCCAAAGCAATTTTCAGATTTTTTGTTCGTATGGCATCCATATTCACTGCATTTATGATGCTATCCAAATATTCATTTAAGGGATAGATTTCCTGAATCAGGCCTTTGCTTAGGGCTTCTTCATATTCCATTTCAGCAACTTCTTCTGTCCGAACGCCATGAATGTATTCTTCTATCTCCGCTGTCTGGAACTCATCTGCATCTCTGCCGCCTTTTGTAAAAACTTTGATTCCATTATACACAGCAGGGTTATGGCTTGCGGTAATCATCATTCCATAAGGAAATTCATGTTTCGCAACATAATACATGAGTAAAGGGGTGGGTGCTGATTTGTTTACCAAATAGGTAACAATCCCCTCTTTTGCAAAAACCTGTCCTGCCCAGCGCATAGCTTCCTTGGAAAGGAAACGTCTGTCATAACCGATGACAATTCCTTTTTCACTTACATCTTCATCTTTCATTTTGGTGGCGATTGCCTTGGACAGAATCTGTATATTTTCTTTGGTAAATTCATCTCCAATAACTGCTCGCCATCCACCTGTTCCAAATTTTATCATATTAATTCTCATTGCCTCCCATAACCACAAGTACATTTCCATGACTGCCTTGTTTTAGTACTGGCAAACGTTCTACCCGCACACCATCCAAATACAGTTCTTTTACACCCTTCATCACATGATCCGGATTTTCCACCTTTATGGTATAGGTTGCTCCCCGATACTCTCTGAGGGCTTCAAAAGAATCCCAATCAGCCGGAATACAAGGATCAATCATAAGACCTTCAAACTCTGGTCTGATTCCAAGCATATATCTGGTTGCTGAAAAAAATGCCCAGCCGCCGGTTCCAGTCATAAAAGGATGTCTTGCCCGTCCGTATCCTGTGTGGTCTCTTCCCATAATAAACTGACAGTAAGAATAAGGCTCTGCTTCACGTATTTCGATTTTATCATTTTGATTGTAAGGACAAAGCGCATCATAGAATTTCATCGCTCTGTCGCCTCTTCCCAGTTTACATTCTGCTGCCCAAGCCCAAGGATTAGGATGTGAAAAAATAGCTGCATTTTCCTTCAATCCCGGATACACTCTGGTTACAAAACCAATGGCGTCATCTGGTTTCGTATAGGCTGGGGTATTTAATTGAATTCCATAAGGAGTATACAAATGCTCATCCACAGAATCCATGGCCTGGTATGCTTTTTCCAAATCAGCTGCGCCAGATAATACCGCCCATGCATTGGATTCCAAGTGAACTCTTCCTTCTTCATCACTCAGGGTTCCTATTTTTCTGCCATCTTTGGTAATTCCACGAATGTACCACTGACCATCCCATAACACATCATTACAAACTTTTTTCACGTTTTTGGCAACTAGTCCATAGCTTTCTGCATCTTCTGAACGGCCTAAGTAATTCGCCAGTTCAATAAAATGTTCCAATGCCCAGTAATGTAAAAAGGAAACCATAGCACTTTCACCACCGCCCAAATTCAGACAGTCGTTCCAGTCAGCTCGAAGTCCTTTACAGATACCGGTGTCACCTACTTCTCTGGTGGAAAAATCCAGAATCTTCTTCAGATGTTCGTACACAGTTCCACTTCCTTCATCTGCATAACTGATGACTTCATCAACAAATTCCACTTCACCGGTTTCTTTGATGTATTCCACCACAGAAGCAACCAGCCAAAGGGCATCGTCTGAACAAGCATCTTCAATACCATGTACAAAGCTTTTTTTATCCATGGTTGGTACCACAGTAGGTGATTTAAAAGGTTTTGCTCCAGTCTGTGGTTCAAACCACTCCGGTTGGAACAGATGCAAACCATACCCTTCTGAAACCAGACCTTTTAATAATTCTCTCAGACGTTGTTTGCATTTTGTAGGGTTGGAATGAGGTATGGTCATGGCATCCTGGGCAGTATCTCGGTAGCCAAGTCCTGTTCTTCCACCCACTTCAATAAAGGAGGCAAATCTGGAAAACATCACATTGATTTCTGCCTGATACAAAGTCCAGGTATTGATCAGTGTGTTCATTCCCTGATTTGGCGTCTGAATCTGAAGTTTTCCACATTTTTCTTCCCAAAAGTTTCTTAGTTCCACATAAACCTGATCCACTTGCTCTGGACTGCGATATTTTTCAATCATCTGTGCTCCAGCCTGTCGATTCCCTTCTCCCAAATAATAGAAGAGACGAACTTCTTCTCCTGGCTGCAACATGATATTTTTCTGCAATGTGGCACAGTGGTTATTTCCTTTTTCATAAGAGCCAGTACACTTTCCTTCTTCCACAACCTGAGGATTGGTCTCACTACGATATAAGCCAATAAACTTATCTCTTAAACAGTCAAAACCATCTGGCTCAAAACTTGCTCCAAAATACTGATAGCCAAATTCTTCATAAAACAAATCATATTCAATGATTCCATTTTCATAATTGGAACCTGCTGCATATAAACTCATCTGGAAATTCTGATTATCAATGTTAATATGATGAAAGGAGAATTCTGCATAGGAAAAAACGCTAAGATCTTTGATTTGATCTGTGGTATTTTTGATGCATACATCCCAAATTTCCACTGGATCTTCTTTGGGAATCACCAAAGTCTGACTAGCTGATATTCCCTGGTAATCACATAAAAATTTACTGTAACTTAGGCCATGACGGCACTGATACTTAGCCTCCGTAAGTTTTTTTCCAACAGGCTGATAGCTGATGCTAAAGTAATCCTTACTTTCATTATCCCTGATATATACATAATGTCCTGGGCGGTCCGCTGGAACACTATTCCCACGAAATCTTGTAATTCTATGATATTCCGGTGACTTGTAAAACAAATAGCCCCCAGCGGTATGATTTACCACCATAGCCATATCTTTTACCCCTAAATAATTGGTCCAGGAACTGGGTAGATCAATTTTATCGATGACATATTCTCTTTTCTCGTCATCAAAATATCCATATTTCATACGAATCTCCTCTCATCTCTACAATGCTACTGTGTTCATTATAGGTCTTTTGAAAATTCGAATGAATTGCCCGTTGTGTGAATATTTGTATATACTTGTGAATGTTGGGGCAGGGTTGCGACATGGTTATGCCCTTTACGCTTCGTCTTGCTTTTGAAATCTGGCTTCCATTGTCGGTACAGACACTTTACCCCTTGAAAAAGACAACTTCCTGCCGAAATACCCCTTTTCAGCTTGCTTATCTCTTGTTTTTGTCTTTTAAGCTTGTTGTTGATTCATACCGATA
>CANRGO010000030.1 GCA_947630125.1 uncultured Lachnospiraceae bacterium
GCTTCTTTCACCTCAGTATTTGCTTCCAGTTCACTTTTAGAATCGATGGTTTCATCTGCATAAAGGAGAGCACCCTCAATTAGTTGATCAAGTTCTGCGGTGATATCAACTCCTGTTAAGTCGTTGCCCTCTGCAATACTTTTGCTTACTTCATCCAAATATTTTCCTGTAATATTTTCGATGGCTTCGTTTTCATCTAAGAATTCCCAGACTTCCTCCAGCTGTTCGGTGGAAGCCATTCCACCTTCCTGGAATAATGGATCCATAAGTCGATTCACTACGGTTCTATCAATTCCTTCCTTACTGATGGTATCTACCAAAAGCATTCTTGCTTGAAATGAAATTCCAAGAACAAGCAAGCAAAGTACTATCACAATTTCTAATAAAATAATTATTCCTTTATTTTTTGATTTCATAATGAGACCCTCATTCTTTGTATTATTTTACCAGTATCATAATCCTTTTGAGGAAATCTGTAAATAGTACTGTCATGCTATTGCAATTTTATCAGACCGGTTTTCGTAAGCTGATAGGAAACATCACACACTTCATTGATGTACTTACGATCATGGGAAATACTAAGAATAACTCCTGGAAAATCTGCCAAAAGTCTACGAATAACAGGTCCCGAAAGAGGTGAAAAATTTCTGGTAGGTTCATCCAGAATCAAAACATTGGCATCCGACAAACTAAGTTTTAGCAAAAGCACCTTCCCCTTTTGTCCTCCTGACAAGTCGGACATTGGATGGATCATTTCATCTGCAGTAAATTTTAAAGCTCCTAGGTAGGTGCGAATTTTTGTTCGCTCTTCCTTCGTTCCACTTACATCTAAAAAATCAATGGGATTTTTTGATAAATCCAATAAATCCTCATAATTCTGTGGCATATACAGTGTTTTTATATCTTTTCTTTGCAGCAAATCTTCTGCCATTTTTTCTAACAGTGTTGTTTTCCCTACTCCATTTTCACCTACAATTACTATTTTTTCTGGTCCTCTTATCTGTAGTTGAATATCTGTAGCAAGAATGCGTGCTTCTCCTTTTGAAAGGAGCTTTTCAAGGCTATATTCTAGAACTACTTTTCCATTTGCTATCTTTTCTGCATTTTGACCTAGTTTTAAATACATGGCTTCTTCCATTTCCATCTTTTGAGGCATGTCTTCTTTTTCTCTTTCAAAACGTTTTTCCATGGATTTAACAGTCTTCATTTTCTTTTTTAACAATTGCCCACTATGTGGGTCTTGTCTGGAAACGGTGTCCTGTGCTCGTTCTACCTTGTCTAGTATTTTTTGTAATTTTTCATCCTTTTTCTTTTGCTCTCGTTTCGCATTTTTAAATAGTTGTTCCTGGTTTTCAAAAAAGGCATGTCGATTTATCAGATAATCCTGGTAACTTCCCTTCCAAATTTTATAGCGACTTTCTCTTTTTCGATTTACCTGCTCCAAATGAATGATATAATTTGTAGTCCGTTCAATCAGAGTTTCATCATGAGAAATAAATACCACTGCCTGCTGGGTCGTATCAATCATCTCTTCCAACCACTTTAAAGTTTCTAGATCAAGATCATTGCTTGGTTCATCCAATAATAAAATCGTTGGATTTTTTATCTGTAATCGTAACAGACAAGCTTTTACTCTTTCTCCTCCTGATAGGGTGCCCATCAGCTGTTCCCCATATAAAAAATCAGACTCCAGGTGAAATAACCCAGCCAACCGACCAAGTTCCTTGGGACTTTGATCAAAAAAAGCTGGTTCCATGGAAAAAAACTGATATGTGCTCATGTTTTTTTCAGTTTCGCTTAGTTCCTGAGGCAAATATCCAAGAGATTCATGATGACAGAACTTCTCACCCTTTGCCTCTATATAATCCTCAACCAGGGATTCATCATAGATCCATTTTAATAAGGTGGATTTTCCATTCCCCTCTTCTCCTATAATGACAACTTTGTCACCTGTGTTAATCACACAAGAAAAATCTTGCAATAAAATCCGTAAATCTTTTTTATGTTGTAATGTTAAATTCTTAATTTGTAGCATATTAGCACCGTCCTCTCTGTCAGCCGAACATAAAAAAACCTGTATTCTTCCGAATACAGGTTTCACTCTTTTCTGGATGCAAGAAAACTGACAAAGAAAAACTTTGTCTTAATAGGCGTCCATACAGTGTGATAATCTCATTCGGCATACACAAACAAACCTAGTAATTAGGTTCAAAATCTCTTGTTTGCTTGTTCCAAATTCCATTATCTCTGTATCATCTCTCACCTATGCACTCATGTGCCTTTCCCTTTTTTCTATGTCCATTATACCATGAAAAAAAATGTTTTCAAGACTAAACATCATACCCAAAATTCTATGGCTTTCGCCGTAAACTCTGCGCAGCCACTTCCACCTACTTTGTTAATATTCTCGGTAAAGTCGCCACCTCCAGCATACATTTGTCCCAGACCTTTTAGGATCTCGGGTGTGCAGGTATAGAAGTGTTCTGTGATATAATTTTGCAATTTTTGAACCTGGTTTTTCACGTCTTCCTGTTCTACCCCAAGTTCCTGAAGTTTTCCAAATTCCACAAATAGATTCATGAAATTTTCTGTTATTAACTTCATGTCTTCCTCTGAACGGTTTTTATCTTTTTCCTCAAATTCCTTAAAAGCTTCCGTCTTTCCCCACTGCTCTTTTGCCTGTTTTGCATACTCATCAATTTTTGATTTATCAAATGCTTTAAAATTCATTGTTTTCACTCCGATCAATTTTATTCCCCTTGCAAAATCAATGAGATTTTCCAAATGTTCCTTTTTCAAAGTCAAAAGCTGGATTTGATGTTCCAGTGCCTTACTTCTGTCAAAGTCCAATCTGGTCATAGTAGTGAAGGGTTCGTACGCTTACCCCTGTTAATTTACTTACCTGTTGTACCGTCATGTTTTCGTCCTCCTTTATAGGGTAACTTTAGCATAAACTATGACGTAAGGTTAGAGTCAATCTTTTTTTATAGTATCTGGGAAATAAATTCTCTTGTACGTTCCTCTTTTGGATTTTGAAAGATATCCTCTGGCTTTCCTTCTTCTACAATCCTACCACAATCCATGTATACAACACGATCCGCTACTTCTTTCGCAAAGCCCATTTCATGTGTAACAATGACCATCGTCATACCCTCTATTGCCAAATCTTTCATAACTTTCAACACTTCGCCAACTAACTCGGGGTCTAAGGCACTGGTTGGTTCATCAAACAGCATAATTTGGGGAGACATTGCCAGTGCTCTTGCAATTGCAACCCTTTGCTTTTGACCTCCAGAAATCATAGATGGGTAAGTATTGGCCTTCTCAATCATATTTACCTTTTTTAGAAGCTCCATTGCAATATCTTCTGCCTCAGCAAAGGGCATTTTTTTTACTTGTGTTAAACCTTCCATTACATTTGCAAGGATTGTTTTATGTGGAAACAAATTAAAATGTTGAAAAACCATCCCTACTTCCTGACGGATCAAATGTAGATTTTTTGACTTTGATGTCACCTTTTCTCCACCAATTATGATACTTCCTTTTTGAGCTTTTTCTAGAAAATTTAAGCATCTTAATAAGGTTGATTTGCCAGAACCACTTGATCCAATAATAACCACTACTTCATTCTCTTCTACTTCAAAATCAATATCCTTTAATACCTGATTTTTACCAAACCATTTATTTAACTTCAATACTTTTATCATAGTTTTCTTACTCCAATACTTTATAATCACTTACATTTAATTTCTTCTCTAAGGCATTCGAGCAGAATGTTAAAATGGATGTAAGTAATAAATAATACACAGCAGCTACTGTAAGCATTTCCATGGTCCTGAAATTTGATGCTCCCATCTGTCTTGCATACAACAACAGTTCTGGAATCGCTACTGCACTGGCAAGAGAAGAATCCTTCAACGCTATAATCAACTGATTACTCAGAGGTGGGATAGCTCTTTTAAGAGCTTGTGGTAAAATAATACGGTTCATTACTTTCCCAGGAGTCATTCCTAACGAAAGACCTGCTTCCCTTTGCCCTCTGTCCACTCCCTGTATCGCGCCTCTAAAAATCTCAGCAATATAAGCACTATTATGAAGTCCAAGCGCCAAAAAAGCGGAAGGTAAATTACCTAAACGGATTATATTTACAAGTCCAAAATAAATCATTAATAATTGTAATAATAACGGTGTTCCTCTGATAATCCAAATATATGCTTTTGCTGGAATACTTAAAAATTTATATTTCGAAATTCTCATAAGTGCTAACAAAAGCCCCAAAATAATTCCAATTGCAATTCCAATTACAGTAATACAAACTGTCATTTTTGCAGCATGTAAAAAGGAAAAAAAATACTGGATTACTATCTCAAAATCCCATGTCCCCATAGGTTACCTGCCTTTCATTCCTATTTTACTGTAATATCTACATCATCCATCCATTTTTTACTAATCTCACTCATGGTTCCATCTGCATGCATTTCTTCCAGTATTTCGTCGATTCTTTCTAATAATTCTGTGTCTTCTTTATTGATTGCAATTCCCATGCTCTCTAAACGTAACAATGAATCAACCATCATGATTGAATCTCCACCTGATATTTCTTTCATTGCATTTATTCCTACAAGTCGGTCTGTGATAACGCCATCCACACGGCCATTGATTAATTCCATCATGGTTGCATTGTCATCTTGATAATAAGCCACAGTTGCTCCCAAAGCTTCCGCATCTTGTACAAAATTGGTCCCCGTAGTAACTGCAATAGTCTTTCCATCCATATCCGTAGCTACTTCAATCCCAGATTCTGTAAGTACAAACAGCTGTGCTCCTGAATAATAATATGGAATGGTAAAATTAACTACTTCTAATCGCTCATCAGTAATAGCCATACTTCCTAATATTCCATCATAACGTTTGCTTCTAAGTCCTTCTACTAAACCATCCCAGTCCGAGGTTACATAATTAAGTTCAACGTCAAGTCGTTTTGCAATTTCTTCTCCTACTTCCACATCAAACCCTACTACTTCACCATCTTTAATAAAATTAAATGGTGGGTATCCTCCACTTCCAACAACTGTTAATTTTTCATTTTCTTCCACTCTTTTTAAACTGTTACTTTCTTCTTTGCTGCACCCTGTTAAGGTGATCAGTGCCATGATTACAGTCATCCATACAATTATTTTTTTTCTCATTTTTCTCTCCTTTTCTTTAACTGACAACCTATATAGTATCATAAAGTTGTCAGTTGTGCAAATAAAGAGATAGCCCTGATTATCTCAAGGGATAATCTAGGGCTTTTGAATATAATGATCTACTGCAGAAATACAACTTACATCTCCGATATATACTAGGATATCATTTTCTTGAAAAACAAAATAAGGTCCTGGTGATAACACCACTTGTCCATCTCTCCTTACAGCAATTACCGTTGCTCGTGTGGATTGCCAAAAATTAAGTTCTGCCAATGTTTTTCCTACCATCAAAGAATTATTTCCAATTGCAGTTTCATAATTTGTAAAAGGATTTGCCGGTGAACACTTATCATTCATCTGAATCATGCTTCCAACTGCATCCATCATTTGCTGGTTGATTTCAGCCTGTTTTTTAACCAACTCCGATAATTTTTTTCGAAGCACCCTTGGGTTGCTTTGTGCTCCAAAACTTTCCACATATTTTTTTGCATTGTCTACAGATACTACAATAGAACCACTATTACTTTTCGTTTCTACAATCTCCATATCCGCTAATAAACTCATTGATTTACGTATTGTTTCTGGAGAAACACCATATTCTGATGATAAAATACTTCTACCATATATTTTTTTATTAGGTTCAAGTTCACCATTTGCGATTCTTGATGCTATATCAAGGGCTATTCTTGCATAACTTGGAATTACAACATCATTTTCCATTCTGCACCTCCTCATTTGAAACTATAGTATAACATTTTTTTTCATAACAGAAAAATATTTCTGTTCAGTCGACCTTTTTTCATCAAACTCAAAGCCATCCCATGAGAATTTCTTGATGTAATCCAAATCTTCTATCTGGTTCTCAGCCAGATAACGAACCATTTCTCCTCTTGCCATCTTGGCTATGGTCGCTTTTTGAATGACTTTTCCGTCTACAAGTTCTCCAAACACAATGGTAATCGATTGAACTGGTTTCTTTATAAAGGGTTCGATTACTTTACTATATTCCTTGGATGCAAGATTGATGATCAGGTGATCTTCTTTTGCAATTTCCTGATACATGCTATCTTTCCAGAAAGCATACAGATTGTCGGTTTTTCCAAGGGATAATTTTGCCTGCATTTCCAATCGATACGGAAGAATTCCATCAAAGGGTTTCAATAATCCATAAAATCCCGACAAAATTCGCACATTTTTTTCAACATAAGTCAGGGCTCCCCTGGTCATGGTGATTGCTGACATATGTTGGTATTGCAAGCCAACATAGGAAAGAATTGCCGGTGTGAGAGCCCTGTCAAAATCCATTTCTCGTAGACGTTTTCTATTTTCCTCTGTAAGTTGTTCGTTGCATTTCCACAGTTCTTGCAGGTCTTTATAGGAAAGTTGCAAAAGCCTGTGGTGTATTTTTTTTGCTTTTGCTTCAAAAACTGGTCTTCCTGTGACTGAAAAATTATCAGAGTCAACCACCATTTTTTTCGCTGGGGAAATGATAATTTTCATTTAAAAAACTCCCAATACCTCTTCTGGATTTTCTTTCGCATTCACTTTTGTGAAGACCTTTTCTATCACACCATCTTCATCGATGAGATAGGTTGTTCTTGCAACTCCAAAGGTTTTTTTTCCATACATGATCTTTTCCTGCCACACATCATAGGCTTCAATGGCTTCCTTTTTGGTGTCTGCAAGGAGTGTGAAGGGTAAATGAAATTCTTCCTCAAACTTTTTGTGAGAGGCTACGGAATCTTTACTGATTCCAATCACCACGGCATTTTTTTCCATAAACTGTGGATATAAATCTCCAAATCCGCAAGCCTGTGCTGTACAGCCTGGTGTATTGTCTTTTGGGTAAAAATAGAGTACTACTTTTTTCCCCTTATAATCTGAAAGGGTATGATTGTTGTTGTTTTGATCTGGTAATGTAAAATCTGGTGCTTTCATTCCTACTTCTAACATACTAATTCCTCCATTCATTTGTTAGTTTTTGGTGATCATGGAATCTGCAATCGCCATGGTGGATTTTCTATGGGAAACCAATAGAATAGTTTTGTTTTCTCTGGCTTCGAATAAACTTTTTAAAATAATAGCTTCGTTTAAACTGTCAATATTACTGGTTGGTTCATCCAGATAAATATAGTCACTCTCGTGAAGAAAAATTCTTGCAAGGCCGATTCTCTGCCGCTCTCCACCGGACAGGGTATCTCCAAGTTCTCCAACTTTCGTGTGATATCCCTCAGGAAGGCTACTGATAAAATCATGGATGGAAGCCTTTTTTGCAGCCTCAATGACTTGCTCTTCACTTGCATCTTGATTCGCTATTTTAATATTTTGTAAAATTGTATCCTGAAATAAAAAGGTATCCTGGGTCATATAAGCCACATTTTTTCGAAGTTCTTTGGTTACAATCTTTGATACATCAGTATTTCCATACTGTACTGTTCCAGAATCAGGATCATAAAAACGCATTAGCAACTTTAAAATGGTTGATTTACCCATACCGCTTTTACCAAGTATACCATGAATTTGATGTTTCTGAAATTGAAAACTTTCCTTTGTTAAGATGTCAACAGGACTGTCTGGGTACCTAAAACTTACCTGATGAAAAGCAATTTCTCCTGCTTCAAAAGCGGCTCCTTCCAGATTTTCATGAAGTAAAGGTTCCTCCTCCAATAAATCTAAAATACGATTTCCACTGGCAAAGGTTTGATTTAAAGTACTGGATAAGGCTGACAGGGCAACAACCGGACCAAAACTTGACATCATGGCTGTCATTACAATTATGACATGTGAAACAGGCAATATATTTTTTTGATATAAAAAGGCTAACAGACATAGCATCAAAACGTCAGAACCCAGAATCCAAATATCTGTCAGGATCGTTTGTTTATTATCATATTTTTTCAGTGTGACACTTAGTTCTTCCATCTGTTTCATCTGTTGTTTTGCTTTTTCTTTTCGCTGTGTTGTTTGCTGAAATTGCTTGATTTCATCAATTCCGTATAAATTATCCAACACGACTGCGTTTAGTTCACTATAGGAAGCTCGATATGTCTGACCTAGCTTCTGTCCTTTTTTACTATTATATATTGGAAAGACGATGCCTAGAACAAAATAGCTGAATCCTGCAAACAAAGCCAAACTAAAGTGAAAATGATTAAAAAATCCAAGAAGGATAATCGAATGCAAAAGTGCAATCGCGATTGGTGATATGGTGTGGGCATAGAAAACTTCCAGCAATTCCACATCAGAAGTAATCAGTGCGATCAAGTTTCCTTTATTTTTCTGAATCAGTTTCGCAGGACTTAGTATCCGAAGTTTGTGGAATACTTTTTGTCTAATAATTGCAAGTACTTTAAAGGCTATATAGTGATTTCCAGCCTGTTCTGCATATCTGACAAAGCCTCTAAGAATGCCAGCAGCAATCATCAAGCTTAAAAGGGCCTGTAGCGGTAGAAAGAGTGGTGTTTCTGGAAATAACACAGTAACTAAGGCCATTACACCAAAAATGGTGATAAAGGTTGCCATGAAATGCCCTAAGGTTCCCATGAAAATAGAAAAACCCATAATTGGCCACATGGATTTCATAAGTCCAATCAAACCACTCATGACGGCAAAACCATTTCGCTTTTTCATGAAGCCACCTCCTTCGTGTATTGTTCCAGCTTTTTCTGGGTTTCATAAAGGTTACGATAGTACTCACAAGTATCTAGCAATTCCTTATGTGTCCCCAGTGCAAGAAGTTCTCCATTTTTCATAACTACAATCTGGTTTGCCTCAATTACATTTGCCAATCGATGAGAGATTAAGAGTACCATTTTCTCGTGCCCCAACTGATAAATGATATTCATGATTTCATTTTCACTTTCCACATCCACATTGCTTGTGGCTTCATCAAAGATATAGACAGGACTATCATGAAGCAGGGCTCTGGCGATTGCCAGTCTCTGGCTTTGTCCTCCCGAAAAATTCGTAGCATTTTCTGCAACGATTGCAGTAAGGCCACCTTTTTCTAAGACTACTTCTTCCATATGAACCCGTTTCAAAACCTCCATGAGCTCCCCATCGCTTGCATCTGCTTTACCAAACCGCAGATTTTCTGCAACCGTTCCGGAAAAAAGATAGCTGTTATGTTTGATTTTGGTAATTTTTTCTTTTAAAAACATGGGATTGATATCCTGCTGAGGGGTTTCTCCATAAAAAATACTGCCCTCTGTTGGCTTTAAATCCCCTTGTAAGAGAGATGATAGGGTACTTTTTCCACAACCAGATTCTCCAACGACTGCCGTCAAACCTTTGCTTAATTTTAGCGTAAAATTTGAAACAACTTCTTTTTCCCCATCATAGGTAAAGCAGGTCTGTTTGAAATCTATGTAGTCGAACTCTTTTTGCACACCATTACTCGTGAATTCTTCCTCTAAATCCAAAAAGCGGAATATTTTTTTTGCTGCAGCATTTCCATTCATTGCTATATGAAAAAAGGAACCCAAAAGTCGCATTGGCAGAAAAAATTCTGCGCTGACTGCTATAATAAAAAATGCCTGAAACAAATCAAGCCGCTGTGCATTTGTCTCTAAAACAACAAAAAGAATCCCAAGAGCTGCTCCACCATAGGCAACCAAATCCATGATACTAATGGAGTTTAGTTGCATAATAAGAACACGCATGGTTATCTTACGAAAGTTCTCGGCTTCCTTTCCCATTTTTTCTTCATATGCTTGATCCTGTTCAAATATTTTTAAAGTAGTAAGTCCTTGAAGGCTTTCTAAAAAAGTATCTCCAAGCCCAATGTAAGCACCCCAGTATTTATTCAAAATACGTTTTGCAATTTTTTGTACAGCAACAATGGAAATTGGAATGAGAGGTACACAAATAAATAAGATAAAACCAATTTTTATGCTAAAAAAACTTACTACCACAAACAATGTAAGTGGAGCAAGCAGGCTATAGAAAAACTGTGGCATGTATTTTCCAAAATAGATTTCTAGTTGCTCGGTTCCTTCTGTACTGATTTGAACGACTTCACTAGTGGAAATCTCTTTTTGGTAATGTTTTCCTAATCTGGAAAGTTTATCGAAAATCCGAATACGCAAGTGTTCTTTTACCTGTTCTGAGGTATGAACAGAAACCATCCCTTGAACATGATGGGCAAAACTACGTACCACAACTGCAAGCAAAAACAATATAAGTAGTTGCAGATACCAAGCAGGATTGGTTCCTTTTTCAAAAAGAGTAATCAAGCCTTTTGAAATACCATAGATGATCACTAGATTTGCAAGAAGTGCAAACCATTTGATTAACACCATTTGCCTTACCTTTGGCATCAAGGATGTAAACTCCTGTAACAGACGTTTATTGAACATGGATTTCCTCCTTCTCTGTTTTTATTCGAAACATAAAGTAGTAAATATGACCTAAATACACCACAAATACAACTATTTGACCGTAAATAACAGGAATGATGAAAATAGCAAAACCAAATACCAAGGTTAATCCAAGGAATAATTTTAGTTTTTCTTTTCTGGACATTTTTTTATCTTTCATTGCTTTGCCAATATAAGTTTTATACATGTTTGTATTGATAAACCATGTATGAAAGCGACTTGACCCCTTGGCAAGGAGTAGTGCTGCCAATATAAAAAAAGCTGTGGTTGGCAATAAAGGAATAAACATTCCAATTGCCCCAATTCCTAAAAAAATAAATCCACCAATGAGTGCTAAGATATTTACAATTTTTTTCATTTCATTCCGCCTTTATGTGTTTTCATAATAAGTTAAAAAAATACAACACAGTTAGTATTCGCTAACTTCGTTGTATTATTTTATAGTTATTCGATAGGATTTGTCAAGTTAATATACCAGGGGTACCAGGGGGACGGTTCTTCTGGTTACTGATTGAAATATTCAATTGCTTTCTGTGCCTGTATTTCTGTTAAACCAATCATAGTATCCGTCTGAATTTGATGTTGCTTTACCAAATCATTTGATAAATCCATGTCTTCTATTACGAGCCAATGTATTTGTTTTGGATAATGATCAATCCATGCTAAGATTTCCCGTGCTTTCACACGAGAAAACATTTTTGTAATTTTTACTTCGCCATCAGAAAAATCGGGAGTACAGTCATAGATCGTAAGATTATATTTTTCAAATAATTTCAAAAAATACTCTGCTTCCTGATTTAGTGGCTTTTTATTTTAATCAAGCCAGAATCTCCAGCCAGATTCAAGAACTATTTTTGCACCTGTGTTTGAGATAATGAAACTAAGAAGTTTTACTTTTTCTTCATCAATTAAGAGTCCGTTGCTTATTTGACTTACGTGAGTCTTATTCCATATCTCAGAATTTAAGACCCCATCAACATCTAGAAATAAAATTTTTTCTGCTGCCATATTCATTTTATCTTTCCCTCATATTGGTGTACCAGAAGAACCGTCCCCCTGGTCTACTGGTTTACTCTTTCCCTAAAATATATGCAATTGCAAAGCCAATGGAGAATAAAACGACAGTCACGATGATGGTGATTGCATTGATGGTAGCAGCTTCTGTTTTATAGAGAATTGCAATTGGAGAACCTATAATGAGTCCCATAATTGCAGAATATGTAGCACCTTTTGCTTTTGCAAATAGAATTTCGATTAATTTTGAAATCAGTCCAATTCCTAATAATACTCCAATTCCAAAAGGAAATAGAACTGCAGTGCTGTGGAGTAAAGCTGGAATATCAAAAGCTAGTAATGCCGAAATAAAATTGCTGATATTACTAATAATGATTCCATAAAATCCTAAGATCATCATAACTAGGGATCCACTAACTCCAGGGATAATCATGGTTGCTGAAGCAATAATTCCAATGAAAAGTAATTGTATAATTGATGCAACATTAATGTTGATATCGGTTGCTGAAACTTCATTTCCATTTAAGAAAGCCATTCCTACAACCAATGAGAAAAACAGGATTGCTATGACACTATTAAGTAGGTTAACTTTTGTACCTTCCATTTTCTTTAAGATAACTGGAATTCCACCTACGATTAATCCAATAAAGATACCACTTGTTTGTAGGGGAAAGTTTGTTAAGCAATATTGTAAAACGAAGGATAAAATGCCAATTCCAAGTCCTGCTCCAATCACATAAGGTAACAGTGTTAGAACACTCTTTTTCCAATCCTTACGAAAGCCTGTGATTGCAGATATGATTTTATCATATACTCCCATGGATACAGCCATGGTTCCACCACTCACTCCTGGAATAATATTTGCAACTCCTATCAAAATCCCACGAATTATTTCTTTGATACTATTCATTTATTTTAAATCCTCCAAATTCTTTTTTCATACCAACGTTTCTTATTTTACAACAAATCCTTTTCTTTATCAATTGATACTACAACTTTTAATTCTTAATATTTACAGTAGCCTAAGTCCCATTCTTTCTGTGTTATATAGACCCATGGCCTCTACTTCTTCTTGAAAGGATTTGGAAGAAAGTACTTGAAGGAAACATTGAATTTCTGGTTTTCGCTCTTCAGATTTACGAATAACCAAATCATACTGTTCCTGCCTTAAAAAAATACGGTCAATATTTTGAAACTGATAGGTAGCCGCTGCCGTTCCCAGAGTACAGTCAGCACCTCCTCTTGCAATAATAGAAGCTGCTGCCAAATGAGAATTTGAAATTCTTTGATATCCTTTAACCAAATCATATGGGATTTCCTTTTGCGTTAACAAAGAATCCAGTAAAACTCGCATGCCACTTCCCCGTTCTCTGTTAACAATGGTAATATCTTCTCTGGCAAAATCTTCAATTCCTTTAATACTCTTTGGATTTCCCTTTTGCACATAAATAAAGACGTCTCGTTCCAGAATTCGATAGATACTAACCTGTTCTCCTGGAAGCATCGCTTTTACAAAAGGAATGTTGTAGGTGTCTGTATTAATATCCCATAAATGTGTGGATGCAATCTGAGCCTCTTCATGATACAGGGATAGTAGTCCATTGTAGCTGCCTTCATAAGAACGTAGAAATCTGGGTGATCCTAAGATACTATTCACTGCAGAGCACAACATGTCTAATACAATATCCTGACCACTGACCACATATTTCTGGTAATCTCCAGTAATCTTCAACTCTTGTGAGCCATACTCTGCAAATTCTGGTGTTTTTACATCTACTGTATCTTTCTTGATGTATTGCTGCAAATCACTTTGCGAAATACGAAACTGCTTCCCCATTTTCACTGCTGGCAGAGAGCCTCTTTTAATCATGTCATAGACCGTTGTTTTTTTAATTTTCAAAAAATCCGCCACCTCTTGTGGTGAATAAAATATCTCTTCCATATAAATTCCTCGCACTTTGATTCTTTTCCTTATTTTACCTTAGTCATCTCCAAAAGAAAAGTGAAACCTAACAAAACCAAACAAAAACAAAATATCAATACATGAAATTGTAAACAAATCTACTGTTATCCTTTTATTTATTGTTAAAAATAACGATTCGCATGAATATCATCGATTTCTTATTGACTTCCAAAATATGCGGTCCTATAATCCACCTTAAAACCAAACGAAACTAAACAAAACCAAACTATCAAGTGTTGAAGGAGAATTTTATGAAACAATTACGAAAAAAGAACAACTTACAAACTATTCTTTGTCTTTTTCTAGCAGTATCCTTAAGTGCTTGCTCACAAACTCCAAAAACCGAGACCATTTCTGAGTTCGCTGACTTAAACAAAGACAATGTTACTACCATAGCTCTTGGTAATAGCGATGTTCCGGTAGGACAATATTCCGAAGAACTCCTTAAAAATCTTGGCATTTGGGAGGAAATTCAATCAAAAATATCCTTTGGAAGTAACGTAAAGGAAGTTCTTTCTCAGGTAGAACTCGGTTCTGCTGACTGCGGGATTGTCTATGCAACGGATGCTAGAACTTCTGATCTGGTAAGCGTTGTATATGAGGCAGGAGACGACCTCATTCAAACTCCCATTGTTTACCCTATGGGAATTCTAAGTGCATCACAGAACAAAGATGCAACCAATCTTTTTTATCAATTTCTCTTCACGGAATATTCTGTTTCCCAATTTGAGTCTGCTGGTTTTCTTTTTATACAGGATGACACTGATACACAGACTGAACCTAGGATAGAAGAATATCCAGAGGACTGTACGATTCAGGTTTTCGCTGCAGCCAGTTTAACTGAAGCACTTACGAACGTCTATGAAGAGTTTAGCAAAACCTATCCAAACATTGAAACATTGTTTAATTTCGATTCCAGTGGCACCTTACAAACCCAGATTGAATCTGGAGCAGAAGCAGATCTTTTTATTTCAGCTGCAAATAAGCAAATGGTTGCTTTAAAAGATGAGGGCTTAGTGGACCAAGATAGCGTCGTCGATTTATTAGAAAATAAAGTTGTTTTAATTGTACCAAAAAAATAAAACTGTGAGGAGGTTGCAACCTATGACTTTTACTTTATTTCCACTTTTTAATTCTCTGCGTATTTCTTCCATTGCAACCTTTCTCACATTTTTTCTGGGAATTTTTGCTGCCCACTATATTGTACGTTTGCCAAAACTATGGAAAGGATTCATTGATAGCATCTTAACCATTCCTTTGGTGTTACCTCCTACTGTGATTGGTTTCTTAATTCTATCCATGATTGCACCCAGAAGTCCCCTTGGTGCCTGGATAAAAGATGAATTCGCAACCACGCTCACCATGAAATGGCAAGCCGCCATACTTGCGGTTGTATTCATCACCTTACCGTTGATGTATCGTACAGTACGAAGCTCTTTTGAAGCCTTTGACCAGAATATTCTTCACGCAGCAAAAACTCTTGGGCTTTCCAATATTTATATTTTTTGGCGTATTTTATTACCTAACTGTAAATCTGGTCTGGTAGCTGGCATTGTTCTTGCCTTTGCCAGAGGCCTTGGTGAATATGGCGCAACCAGTATGGTTGCTGGATTCATTCAAAACAGAACCGCCACCATCTCTACCACAGTTGCCTATTATTGGCAAACCAGTCAGGATGCACTTGCCATGAAATGGGTTTTGATTAATCTTTGTATTTCTTTTGCAGTGATGCTTACGGTAAATTTTTTTGAAAAAAGAACCGCTGCCACTTAAAGAACATAATTACTAAAGTCTTAGGAAAAGGAGGTTCACGATGTCCTTAACATGTAACTTCAAAAAAAAATTAGGAAGCTTTACTTTAGATGTGAATCTACAAGCTGAAGATGAAGTGATTGCTCTTATGGGCGCTTCTGGTTGTGGAAAAAGTCTTACCTTAAAATGCATAGCCGGAATCTTAAAACCAGATTCTGGAATAATTATTGTTAACGGCAGAACACTTTTTGATTCCGAACAACACATCAATCTACCTATGCAGGAACGACGTATTGGTATGCTTTTTCAAGACTACGCTTTATTTCCTAATATGACTGCCCGAAAAAATATTCAAACAGCCATCAAACACACGCAAATAAAAATATCCTCCTTGGAATTACAGAAACAAACAGAACAATTATTAGAACGCTTTCAATTATTAGGAGCAGCCAACCTTTATCCAGACCAACTTTCAGGTGGACAAAAACAACGACTTGCACTTGCTCGCATGCTTGGAACTCCGATTGATATTTTATTATTGGATGAACCGTTCTCAGCAATGGATAGTTTTCTTCGGTGGCAGTTAGAGCAAGACCTCAGTCAGACCCTTCTTGACTTAGGTGTAACCGCCCTGTTTGTATCCCATAGCAGAGATGAAGTCTTCCGTCTTTGCGACAAAGTGACTGTTATGTCACATGGGAAGAATGGTGTGTTAAAAAGCAAACATCAGTTATATCAGACTCCCACTACTTATCAGGAAGCACTTTTAACCGGTTGCAAAAACTTACTTCCTGCCACGTATGAGAATCAGCATATTCAGATTCCTTTGCTTCACTTGTCTTTTGCTGTTACCAATAGCCCTAAGGATTTTTGTTATGTAGGAATTCGATCCAGACATATTATCCCTGGATTTCTGGTTGATCATAAAGAGGACTATCTTCTAAGTTCCTATACCATATGTTCCGAAACGGAAGATGTATTTACCCATATTTTTATGGTTTACATAAAGGACATCAGCTTTCCTCTTCGTTTTGAAGTAAGCAAAGACATCTATGAAAAAATGAAGGAATATCCAAAAATTTTGGCTATCAAAAAGGACGAAATCATGTTATTAATAAAATAGAATGATTGAGGATAAGGAGTTCGGATATGCACTTAACATTACAACTGGGACGACCAGAGCATTGCGAAAACAGATTGGAAAAAGAACTGCGCACCTATGATTTATTAGATCAGTTACAGATATCTTATGAACGGGTAGACCATCATCCAGCCGAAACCATCGATGATTGTGTAGAAATCGATAGAATTCTGAAACCCGCTACCATTTGTAAAAATTTATTATTATGCAACACCCAGAAGACCAACTTTTATTTGTTGATGCTTCCGGGTGAAAAAAAGTTTGTTACAAAAGAATTATCAAAACAACTTGGCACCGCACGACTTTCTTTTGCTCCCTCTTCTTATATGGAAGAATATTTGGATATCACACCTGGCTCAGTTAGTGTTCTTGGTCTTATGAATGACCATCAGAACATGGTGCAGCTTTTGGTGGATGAAGAACTTTTACAAAGCAGTTATGTGGGCTGTCATCCCTGCATCAACACCAGTAGCCTTCGCCTGAAAACAAAGGATGTGTTTGAGACTTTTCTAACTGCAGTTCATCATGACTATATAGTTGTAAAACTAGGTTTAGAAGCAACTTATCTCTAAAAAATACGATTGAAGTCCGAAACCAATAATGATAGAATGAGTTCTTATCAAAGGAAGAAAAGAGGATCTATCTATCGTGAGTAAAAATAAAAACAAACTACTATCTAAGATAGTGGAAAAAATATCTGAAATGTTTCTGCCCATCGTTAATTTGATGTGTGCCAGCGGTATCTTAAAGGGAATCTTAGTGCTTTTAACCAGCACTTCCGTTTTATCCGCAAACAGTGATACCTATCTAATTTTATATGCCATTTCTGACAGCATCTTTTACTTTTTACCTGTATTGCTTGCTTTCACTGCTGCCAAAGCTTTTCACACCAATCCTTTTTATAGCGCTGTGATTGCTCTGATCCTTCTTTATCCATCCTTATCGACTGCTTTTAGCTCTGGTGAAAGTTTGGATTTCTTAGGTTTGCCTATCCGCTCTGTGAGTTATGGATCCAGTATGATACCAATTATTATGTCAACCGCATTGTTATCCGTTTTGGAGCGATACTTAAATAAAATTTTACCTGAACTTTTTCAGAGTTTTCTGACACCTCTGCTTTGTATTAGTACTGTCAGTCTTGTAACTTTATTTGTTTTTGGTCCGATTGGTGCCATTATAGGCGATGTTCTGGCTATTGGCTATACCGCTTTATATGAATTTTCTTCGCCACTGGCAGGCTTTATTTTAGGAGGACTCATACAACCTATGGTTGTTTTTGGTATTCAATGGGGATTGGTTCTGGTTGCACTGAATAATGTAACCCTTACCGGCTTCGACAGCATCATACCAGTGCTTGCTCCTGCAGTCTTTGCACAAGCTGGTGCAGGTCTTGCTGTTTTCTTAAAAAGTAAAAATATGGCATTTAAAGCTGTCTGTGCCCCCACTGTGATTTCCGCATTCTTTGGTGTCACCGAGCCCGTGTTGTTTCGTGTGAATGTTCCAAGAAAACGTCCATTTTTATTCGCCTGTATAGGAGGGGCAGTAGGTGGATATCTGGCAGGACTGTCACAAATCCAAACACCTGCTTTTGTGTTTCCAAGTGTAATTACCTTGCCAGTTTATTACGGCGATAATTTCCTCTTATATCTAAGTGGCAGTCTGGTTGGTGTACTTATTGGATTTTTCCTGACATTTTTTTGGGGAACCTCAGATGAAGTGGAAGAACAATTGAATCAATCGCTCAAAGAAAACTAAATAATAAATCGCCAGAGAAACCAACTTTTCTCTGGCGATTTTTTTATATCCTGTTATTTGATCATTCTTCCGTTTCCATTTCTGCTTCTGTTTCTTTGACAGGTACATCCGTTTTAACTGACAGATCCTTTTCTGTTTCTAGGGAAACCCCAAGTTTTTCAATGGTTATAAATTTTAGTAGCGTATCCATTACCGTATTGGTTCCAGCACTTGACTGAGATCCATCTCCATTCCCACCCATATGAACCACTGTTTTTGGAACAATGTCCACATGTGCATTCTGGATTGCCATGGATAATTTATGAACAACTTCCTGAATCACACGATATTCTGCACCGCCATAAGCTTTAACCTGAACATCAATAGCCTGCGCTTTTGCAAGACCCACGTTGGATTCTTTTGATGCTTCCTGCTCCGCTTTGCTTGCAAGTGCAGCACCAAAGTTACGCTCAACTTCAATCTGAATCTTTGACTTTGTTAAAAATTCCTGTTGTTGTGCAGCAGCTTCTGCTTCACGTAAGGTTTTCTCACTTTCCGCTGCTTCCTGCTGTTTCTGATAAGTTACTTTCTTTTCTTCTGCAATCTGACGTTCACGAAGCTGGGTTAAGATATTTTCTATCATAATATCCCCAGCACTTGTTTTAGGTGTACCTATCAGAACTTCTTCCAATTGCAGATTATAACGTTGGAATTTTTCATGCATTTCCATTACTGCTCGTTCACGTATTTCACTTCTTTCCTGAATCAGCTCGATTAAGGTTTTTATTTGTGCCACATCTTTAAAATAAGCACTCACAAGAGGATCCAAAGACTGATTTACCAACATGCTAATATCTCCAAATCGTTGAATCACCCAAGGAGCCTGTTTATAATCAATATGCATAACCACAGAAAGTGGTAGCGATGGTTCAAATGCATCTTTTGTTATGATATCTACTTCTGTCAGATTTTCATCATACTTATGATCACCAGTTTCGCTCTTATTCCATTTCAAAATAATATTTGTGGTAGGTACTAACACGACTTTACCTGCGTCTGTATTGAAAGCATATTTTCCAGGCATCAAAGGTTTTCCAGTACGCCCTTGCATCCATTCGCCACTAACTCGCCATGTTTATAATCAGATCCGGTGGTATCAACACCCTTATCACCATAAAAAGATACCACAACTCCAACAAAACCAATCGGCACCACTGTTTTTGGGCGATATTCCACGGTTGCAAACAGGCGGTTAATATAATACGTCCCATCTGTCAGAACTCGTATCTGTTTTCCGCGTCTACCACCAAGCTCCAAGAATTTTTCTGGATCTTGAAAATTAGAATGTCCTTCTCCCACATCGCTGGCAATGATTTCTCCATCTTCCAAGGGAAGTCCATCATGCACTGTTACAATACAGATATCATCACTTGCACTAGCACCTCTACCCATGATAATCACTGGAGCAAATGCATCTCTCTGTGCCAATGTCTGCTGCATTGCATTTAATTCTGTGCGATCTTGTCTGGATATATTAACGGCTTTGATATCACTTGGTGTAATTACCACAAATTGAGCCAGATTGATGGCATATGTTCCTTCACGAAGTATTCCCCTTTGAGGTCCTCTTTGTCCACCATTCTGCAGAAAGCCTTTAACATCCTGAAAATTATTTGCAGCACTTACTACTTTACCTAATGTTTGAGTAGGTTCCAATGGTTTTCCATCTCTGGCAAAAATATATGCAATCTGTCCTTGAGGAATCGTTATCAAAGGATATTTATGAATTTTATACATAAGAACAGAGCGAAAATGTATACCACCACGTAAAAGTGAAGGTTCATATCCTGCCTCTCCATTTAATGCTAGGATAGAATCTTTTAAGGAACCTTTAAAACTCCACCATTTTTCAACCACTGCCACTTCATTGGAATTAATTACCCGTAGACCCATAATTTGAAAAATTAATAAATACAAACCTAAAACGCATGCAAAAATAATAGCCAGAACACTAACAAATTCAAATCCCATAACGCTTCCTCTTTTCTTTGAATTGATTTACTATTACATCATTTCTTATTTTGTAAACCTGTTTCGTCATATTATCAATAATTATTCCTAACAGATTACATTTTTTTCAAGAAAATCTATCTTCCAAAAAGTCTAATTAGTAGGGTGAAAGTTCTATCATTTCAACACTTGAGAAAGCTTTCTTGTTTTCTTACAATAAAAGAAAAACAAAGGGAGATAAAAAGATGGCTAATCCTTATTTACCAGGCTGGGAGTACATTCCAGATGGAGAACCTCGTGTATTTGGAGACCGTGTATATGTGTATGGATCCCATGACAATGCTGGTTCTGAAAATTTTTGTGATTACAAATTAAAAGTATGGTCAGCATCCGTTGATGATTTAAATAACTGGGTCTGTCATGGAGACATGTTCCATACCAGGCCAGACAGAGATCATGAGGCAGATGTAGACTGGACGGACAACTATCTGTATGCACCAGATGTGGTGGAAAAAGACGGGAAATATTACTTATTTGCCTATATCTTAATGAGCAAAGGATGTGTTGCGGTCAGTGAAAAACCTGAAGGACCTTTTCAACTGCTTTCAAAATATGAATATAATCTTCCCGATTCCCTTGTTGAAGATGGTATTTTTGTGGATCCAGGCGTTTTGGTGGATGACGATGGTCGTGTCTATATTTACTGCGGATATCAAAAATCCTATATGGCAGAGCTAAAAGAAAACATGTATGAAGTCGTGGATAGTAGTCATATTCCGGACATAATTCCAGTTTCCGAAACAGAACAGGGCTTTTTTGAAGCTTGTTCCATGCGTAAAGTTGGGGATACCTATTATTTGATTTATTCCCCTAAAAGAGGTTGCCGCTTAGATTATATGACAGCGAAGTCACCTACCGGTCCTTTCACTTATCGCGGAACCATAATCGATAACGGTGTAGATTATCCAGGTGGAAATGACCATGGTTCCATCTGTAAAATCAAGGACCAATGGTACATTTTTTATCATAAGATGACCAATGGAACCATCACATCCAGACGTGCCTGCGTGGAAAAAATTGAATTACTGGAAGACGGCAGCATCCCTGAAGTTGAGATGACTTCTCTTGGTTTTGAAACATCCTTAAATCCTTATATGATTACACCAGCAGAGATTGCCTGTGTATTAAAGGGTGATTTGTTTGTTACCGAACACAACCCTTTTACCAGAGTTCTTACCAACATTAAGCGAAAAGCTGTAATTGGCTATAAATACTTTGATTTTGGTCAGGATTATTCTTCTAAAACCATGGAGTTTTCTATGAAAACAAATGGTACTGGTTGCAAGTCCATTATCGATATATACATCGATGGAGAAGATGGCACAAAAATAGGAACCTGTGAAATCGGCTCTTCATCCGGTGTCTATTCCTGTATCGTTGATGCTGTGGTTGGTAGACATTCCGTTTATTTTGTTGTGGATTATCAATACGAGGGATGGTTTGAGAGTTTATTTGCTGAGCGTAATCTATTTGATTTAGAAAGTTTTGTATTTATGAAGTAGTCGAGATTCGTGAAGATATGAGAAAGACCATTGCGCAGTCTGCGTTATGGTCTTTCTTTCATTTATCTATAATTGATTCTTATATTTCGCCTCAATTTTGAGATAGATAATTATGATTCCAAGGATCAAAACAAACACACCTAATATTATAAATATAAAGATGGGTGAATTCTGTTCTGCAAATAAAAATGGAATGCCTAATAATTCAAAGATAAAAGCGAATATCATCCAAAGCAAAGCAACGGAATGATTGTACTGTTCTATGTTTTTAATGACTGGAGGTTTTACAAAGGTAAAAAAGCCAACCGCTTCTCTTGCTTTCCATCCACTATTTCCTATAACATTTCCGCTTTCACCTGCGCTATCAATTCTAAAATTTGTTCTCGATATTGATCCACGATTTCATCTTCCACTTTATAATCATTCAAGTAAAGAAGTAAATTCTCACCCTGAGTATAAAGACATATGCCAATGGTAAACGCAGCATCTTTTGATGCGATGTTAAGATTCATATAATCATCACAATAATCCATATTGTTATATAAAGGAGCACCACTGGTTTTCTTATTTGCAACATCATCCAACACTTCATGGCACAAGGGAATCAACCATACTAATTTGTCATCCATGGGTTGTTCCAAATATGTCCAGGCACTTGAATAGGCGGTTTCGTCTGGTGCAGATTCCCAAAGTACAGAAGCAGTGTAACCTGTCGCTTGATTGTAATAATCTAGAACAGCATCAAAATCCTCCTTTTTTACAAATGTACATGAATAGTGTTCCCCATTTGCAAAGGATTCTTTCCATACATAGTATAGATCAAAGCCTGAGTTATTTACTAACTGGTAAAAGTTATTTGTGTAATAGTCTTCAGAAAAAACCAAGCTTCCAATTTGGGTTAGATTACCATTTCCTTCAGATACAATACTATAATTATCTGAATTAGAGAAAATAGGAACTGGTATCAGTTCGTCCCCGTTGTATGTAAAACCTTTGGGCCAGTTTTTATCTACAAGTACTTTATTTTCAATGCTTTCCCATTTGGCTTTTTCAACTACTTCTCTCTTTTGAGCAGAAAAAGCTCCGAGCAACCAAGTAAGTCCAAGCGAAAGTTGTAACCCGATACCCAAAACAAGAAATATAATTCCGATAGTTTTCCTGATTTTACTTTTCTTTTGATTCAACCTTTCTTTCTTGGATTTTATCAAAAGTAACACCATTGAAACAATAAAGAAAATCACCCCTAGTGCAGATGCACTTATGATTAACGTAAGCCAAAATCCTAACATCAAAACACTAATTCCTGCCATATGATGATTCTCCTTATTGGAACTTTTTATTTATTTACACTTATAGTAACTCGAATTTGTCATATTGGCAATGTTAACCTTATCAAAACTAAATGCTCTTAATAAAAGGAGCCTTTACACAACGAAATTAACCGTTATATCAAAAGCTCCTCTTAAACTCAACTCTTTATAAATAATCAATTATTTTAATAGACCCAATTATAGGTTGCTGTAGTAATCACACCAGTATCATCAGCAGATGTGGTAATAACTCGGTTGGTTCCACCTTCCCATGTTACATTTCCGTTTGAGTCTTTTTTAATAAATTTGAATTCAATCGTTGTTCCTGCCGGAACACTTACAGGAAGATACCATACTGGATATCCAGGATTCATCATCACTTCTGTACATTTGTTCACATTCCAGTTACCAAGTTCTGGTACATTTCCAACAATGTAAATGTTTTCTCCATAATTTGTATTGGCATTTACATGAAAAATAATTTGATTTTGGTTACCAGATAAAACCTTATAAACAATTGAATTACTAACTATTCCATTTTTTGTCACTGTTACCAAATTTTCCCCTGCAACTGCACCAGCTGGCACTTGCGTTTCTATCATATTACTGGATGCTGAAACCACCGTTGCAACCGTGTTGTTAAACTTAACAGTAACACTGCCATCCAACCCTTCTCCTAAAATATATACTGTATTTCCAACGCTACCTGTATTCGAAACAATATCTCCAATCATTGGTGTAGAGGATACACTGGCATCATAGGACCATACACAAACTTCTCCACCTGATAATTGTATAGAATTAATACTATTACCATTCGAAGTGCTTGTTACAGACGTTCCACCTCCATATAACTCACCTTCTAAAACATCATCATAATTGCCAATCGGTAAACTCGTGTAGATAGAAGGTACATTATAAGTCTGATCAGGTTGTCTATTTACAGCAACCACCACAACATCATCATAGAATTGTCTTTCATACACCATAACATTTGTATCACTGTATAAAATTTCTGTAGTTCCATAGGCAATTGCCTCGTTTTCCTGTCTTAAATCAGATAATGTTTTAATCAATCCATATGCTGTTGTTGTTGTATCAAAACTATAGTCTGTCTGCATAAAAACTCTACCTGCCACATCACTCGCATCACTTGGTAACACGTACTGTTCAGTTCCATAGTAAATATTTGGAATTCCTCTACTTGTTAGAAGTACTGCAAGAGCTGCATTATAAGGTTTTTCATTTTGCTGAATATAACCAAATCTTGTTACATCATGATTATCTAAAAAAGTAACTGCCTGATTCTCATAGTCATAATCATTCTGTGTATACACAAGCATATTGGCAAAATCTGTCATAGGAAGAGAAAAATTACCAAAGGTTGAAGTAAAAGAGCGATACATTTCAAAATCAAGATTGTTTACACCTGTTTGTTTTGGGAAATATACATAATCACTATATTTTGGATCTGGTCTTCCAATAAAATACTCACCAAATTGAGTTATTGTATTATTATTATCAATACTGTCTTTTAACCCTTTTACAAAAGCTGGATTCATGTGAAGTGTAGCATCATGCCTTATTCCATCAATTCCCATACTAACCCAAAAATCCGCTGCTTTTTCTAAATATTCTACAACATCAGCATTCTCTTGTGAAAAATCTGCTAAAGAACCCAAATCCTTATTTCGATATGCCCATAGACTGTTATCACTTCCTCTGTCCCCAAAGTTATGAAACCATCCATTTACATCATTATTAGGATCAGCAATTAAATTTTCCAAAAGGCCGTCCCCATTATAATCATAAGGTTCACCATTACTATCAAATGCATATTCTCCACTCGGAAGAATATCTGGTTCATAGAGTTTTCCATCCTCAGCCGAAAATGAATTGGTAGGATTTTGATATCTGCTTGTATGATTTGTAACAAAGTCAATTACAAGTTTAATATCATTATCATGTAAAGCATCCCGAAGATCTTCAAACTCAGCCAGGCTTCCAAAATGTTTGTTTGTTGCAAAATAATTACGCACATGATATCCATGGAAACTTGTCCAAACATCTATACTGCCGTCTGACTGATAATCTAAAATTGCTTCATCACGATTTTCATAAGGTGCGGAAATCCAAACAGCAGTAATTCCCATGCCTTTTAAATAAGGAATCTGATCAATAATCCCTTGCCAGTCACCGCCTTGATATAATTTCAAATCGGTTCCACTCCCGTCAAACAACGTTGAATCAAAGCCAGTAGGTACATTGTTGCTAAGGTCACCATCATAAAATCTGTCTGTAATGACTTGATAAATAACATCTCGTGAAGTAACGGGTCCAAGATCAAAGTCTGCACCACTTCCAGCAGCATTTACCGGTAACGTTACCAGAAAAGTCGATAAAAAAATAACCACAGTTAATACATAAACTAAAAATTTATTTCTTTTCACTTTGTTTCCTCCTCTAAGCTATTAACAAGTATCCTTACTACTGCAAACTACCCTCCTTTCACTATCTTTTTGTAGACTCACGTATAACAAGCGATGGTAATGTAACGTAAGATTGAAAATACAAATTTGGCTTTTTAATCTT
>CANRGO010000031.1 GCA_947630125.1 uncultured Lachnospiraceae bacterium
AAAAGTAAGTGTTTGTTGTGCACTTCTGGTAAAACCAAAAGTAATTCTACTTGATGAACCAATGGTTGGCCTTGATCCTGCAGCTATTAAAGAACTGAAAAAAGTGATAATGGAATTAAAAGAACAGCATACGACTGTTTTGGTTAGTACTCACATGTTAGAGATGGTTAAAGATCTCTGGGATATTATGTTTGTAATGGATAAGGGGAAAATCATAGGAACTTTTAACAAACAAGATTCTGGCGAAGACATTGAAGAGTTATTCTTTGAACTAACTGGAAATGTGGATAAAAATGAAGAGGAAATGAGGAGTGTAGGATGAGTGCGTTTCTTTATTTATTTAAAATAACTCTTAAAAATCGAATAAAAAAAGCTTTGAGAAAACCAGTCACCTATCTTTATACAGTTTTTATAGTAGCATATGCGGTTTTCATCTTCGCTACACTTGGCTCTATGGCTGGTGATTTTGGAGTTGCAACTCCAGAGGGATTAGCAGGTGTTTTTACTGCATTTGCATTCTTTTTTATACCTGCAAATCTTGTAAGTTATGGAAAACGAAAAGGTTTGATTTTTCAACAGTCTGATATTTATTTTCTGTTTCAATCACCGGTTAACCCAAAGTTGGTATTATTGAATGCCCATGTAAAGAATATAATTTTAGGAATCCTGGTTGGTATTGGTCTGGTGGTTGCGGGAGTTTTATGGTTTCATATTCCTTTATGGAAAATGTTGCTGTACTTTTTATTTTCACAAGTAATCGAAAATATTTTGGAAGGTTCCATGATGCTTATATTTTATGGAAGTGAGAAGTTAAGCGAAACCTCTTTGAAAGTAATTCGCTATATCATGTATGCAGCAATCCTTTCTTTTGTCGGTTTTGGATTTTACTTTTTGTCACAGAATGGATTTCAGGTAACTACTGCATTTGACTATTTAAATCATGATTATTTGCAATTTGTACCTGTGATTGGTTGGAATATAGCGGCAATTCATTTGATTTTTGTTGGACCTACACTTATCAATGTTATTGGTACAGTTTTGTATGGAATTTCAGCAGTTATATTTTTGGTACTAGCTTATCGGATGGATTGCCAAGGCGGATTTTACGAAGATGCTATGAAATTTGCTGATGATTATGCAGAAGCCAGAGCAAAGAGTAAAAAAGGTGAAGTTGCAGTACTTGGAAAGAAGAAAAAATTTAATAAGGCAAATGTAACCTATAAAGGTTATTATGGGAAGGCAATTTTTTACCGTCAATTACTAGAATATAAGAAAAACAAATTTTTTATCTTTGGATTGAACACATTGGTTAGTGTTGGGGCAGCTGTTGTTGCATATTTTATGTCTCAGGATGCAGAGATAACAACTTCTGCTTATCGTCCTTTTCTGATACCAGGTATTATGGCTTACATGTGTTTTATTTTTTCGGGTTATCCTACAAAATGGGGAAAAGAAATGGCATCTCCTTACACCTATTTGATCCCAGATCGTCCAATTCGAAAATTATGGTATGCTACTTTGATTGAGCATATTCGATCCTTTTTAGATGGTGCAATCTTTGCGATACCAGCAGCGATTCTACTAGAAATAAGCATTGTCCAAATGCTTCTTTCCATTTTGATATATATTTGTATCCAGGCTTTTAAACTTTATAGCACAGTGATGTTAGAAGCGCTTCTTGGAAAGTCTTTAGGACCAATGGCAAAACAAATTTTCCGCATGCTGTTAATGGGAACCTTTATTGGATTCGGTGTAATCGCAGCAGTGCTTGGGAATATGCTAGTTAGCTTAGAAGTTGGATATTTACTGATGATACTTACAATAGCGATTATTACTGCAGCCTTTATGGTAATAGCATCAACTTCTTTTGAAAAGATGGAAAGTATTGAATAAATTAACGTAAAGATAAGGGTTGCTTATGGGACATAAAATAAGATACTATAGTAGTAGTAGGTATCATGAAATAATGTTTTGGAAAGGCAGCTTATGAGTTTACAATTTTTTATGGGAGTCAGTGGCTCTGGAAAAAGTACCACTCTTTATAAACATGTGATTGAGGAAGCAATTTTACATCCACACATGAATTATCTGATTATCGTTCCTGATCAGTTTACGATGCAAACCCAGAAAGATCTGGTTATGATGCATCCAAATAAGGGAATTATGAATATCGATGTTTTGAGTTTTAGCAGGCTTTCCTATCGTGTTTTCGAAGAGATAGGAGGGCCTGCTACTCCTGTTTTGGATGATACAGGAAAGAGTCTTATCTTACGCAGAGTTGCAGCAAGTCTTGAAGACGAGTTACTCATGATTGGTAACAATATGAGAAAAATAGGGTATATCCATGAGGTGAAATCAGCCATTTCAGAATTCATGCAATATGATATAAAATCAGAGCAGCTAGACAAAATGATTCAGCAATCTGAGAAAAAAGCAGCACTCTCTTATAAATTGAAAGATTTAAAAACACTGTATCTGGGTTTTCAAAAATATATTCAGGATAAATTTATAACGACAGAGGAGACCTTGGATTTTCTAAAAAAGGGACTCTCACATTCTGAACTGATACATAAGGGTGTTGTGATTTTTGATGGATTTACGGGATTTACGCCAGTACAAAATCAGGTAATTCAAGAGTTGATGAAACAAAGCCTGGATGTATTGATATCGATAACTGCAAATCCTTTCGAGTATGAAAAGGGTATTCTTCCAGAGCAAAATCTCTTTTTTCTGACCCATAAAACCATAGATACTCTGGAAAAAATGGCGAAAGATGCAGGCGTACATGTGAAAGAACCTGTTTTTATGAACCAGGATGTAGCCATACGCTTTCAAAACAAGGCTGCTCTGGCTCATTTAGAACAGCATTTATTTCGCTATCCTTTAAAAGCATATAAAGAATATCAGGAAGAGATTTTTTTATATGAAGCATTAAGCCCAAAAGAAGAACTATGGCAAGTAGCGGTTCAAATGAAAGAATTGATACGAAGTAAGCAATATGCTTATCGTGATATGGCTGTGGTATGCGGAGATCTGACTACCTATGGCCCAAAAGCGGAAGAAGTATTTCGAACTTTCCAAATTCCTTGCTATGTAGATGAAACAAGACAGATACTTTTAAATCCGTTTATAGAATATATTCGCAGTGGGCTGTCTATGATTGCAAAAGACTTTTCTTATGAGTCCGTCTTTCATTTTTTAAAAAGTGGTTTGTGTGATTATCGACGAGATGAAATTGATATCTTGGAAAATTACGTTCTGCAATTTGGAATTCGAGGACAAAAAGCATGGAACAAACCATTTCTAAAAAAATCAAAGCAAATGGAAGAGGATGTGCTTCAAAATCTGAATAAAATCAGAGAAACGATGATGATACTTGTGGAGCCTCTTTGTAAAAAAGAAGCCTCAATGCATGAGTATGTTTTATTATTGTATGAATTTATATTAAAAAACCAAATTCAAGAAAAACTTGAAAGACTAAAAGTTCAGTTTGAAAAGGCAAGCGATTTTCAAAAGGCAAAGGAATTTGCACAAATCTATCGTCTGGTTATGGAACTTTTAGAACAGATGGATGCTTTGATGATGGATGAGGTATTAAGTCTCAAGGAATTTTCAGATATATTAGATGCTGGATTTGCAGAAATGGAAGTGGGAAGTATACCTCTTAAGTTAGACCTGGTGGTTGTTGGAGACATTGAAAGAACCCGTCTGAAAGACATCAAAGTACTCTTTTTTGTGGGATTAAATGATGGTATGATACCAAAAAATGCACAAAAAGGCGGCATTATTTCTGATGTGGATCGAGAATTTTTAAGGAGTGATGAGTGGGAACTTGCACCAACTCCAAGACAACAAATGTTTATACAAAAACTATATTTATATCTGAATATGACCAAACCGCAAGATAAACTGATTCTTTCGTTTTCCAGAATTGATGGAGAAGGTAAATCCTTGCGGCCTGCATATTTAGTAGATGTTATACGAAAGCTATTTCCAACGCTTATGATAGAATCTGTAAATAATAGAACAAAAATGGAACAGATACAAACAAAAGGGGATGGTATATTTTTCCTAATGGAAGAATTACAAAGCTATCTGGTTAAAGGCGTTATTACAAAAGAAGATGAAGAACTTTTGTTGGCCCTTCTTTCTTTGTATGATAGAGATGAAATTATGAAACCTTTGCTTCAGCATATGAAGCAGGCTGCTTTTTTTGAGTATACAAGATACCCTCTAACGAAGGAAATCGCAACCATGCTGTATGGAAAAATATTGTATCATTCCATAAGTAGAATTGAATTATTTGCTGGTTGTGAATATGCTCATTTTTTACAGTATGGGTTAAATATCCAGGAAAGAGATACTTATTCCTTTGAGAATTCTGATCTTGGAAATTTGTATCACCAGGTATTGGAATTATTTGCAAGGGCATTAGAGGAAGAAAAGCTTAGTTGGTTTACGTTTCAAAAGGAAGATGCAAAAAAACTATTAAGCCAGTGTGTAGAGCGTGTTACCAGCAATTATGGAGATACTATTTTATACAGCAGTGCCAGATACCAGTATGCCATTAAACGGCTAATGAGAGTCTTGGAAAGAACAGTAGATACTTTGCAATATCAGTTAAAACAGGGCAGTTTTAAACCAAGCCAGTTTGAGCTATCCTTTTCGTTGATGGAAGATTTAGAAGGCATTCAAATACCACTTTCGAAAGATGAAAAAATAATTCTACGTGGACGTATTGACCGAGTGGATACTTATATGAATCAGGATGCATTGTATGTGAAGGTTATCGATTATAAATCAGGAAACAAGGATTTTGATTTGGCTTCCCTTTATTATGGGCTCCAATTACAGCTAATTGTTTATATGAATGCAGCCTTACAGCTTGGGAAAAAGAAGTATCCATCGTTAAAACCGATACCAGCAGGGATTCTCTACTATAAAGTGGATGATCCTTTGGTTGAAATGAAAGGAAAAGCTTTTTCGGAAGAGGAACGAAATGCAGAAATAAGAAAACAATTGAAAATGAGTGGAATTGTCAATGATAATCCAGAAATAGTGTCTCTATTAGACGGTAGCTTTTCAGAGGCTTCTGATGTAGTTCCCGTAAAGCGTAACAAGGACGGCTCTTATGCAAAGTCATCCAGAGTGTTTTCAAATGAAAATTTTGATATTATGAATCAGTATGTAAATCAAAAAATTAGACAGATAGGACAAGAAATGTTACAGGGTCAAATACAACTTAACCCTTATGAATGGGATGGAAAAAGTGCCTGTGACTATTGCAAATTTCAAAAAGTATGTGGCTTTGATAAAAAATTGGATGGCTGCAAGAAGCGGCAGTTGGAAGATCTTACAGAGGACGAAATTTTCCCACTGATCAAGCAAGAACTAGAAGAGAAGAAGGAGTAATAAATGGCAGTTTTATATACCGAAGACCAACAAAAAGTAATAGATGTACAAAATCGGAATATTCTGGTGTCAGCGGCAGCAGGGAGTGGGAAAACAGCGGTTTTGGTAGAACGTATTATACAAATGATTTCACGGAAGGAAAATCCTATCGATATAGACCGCTTACTTGTGCTTACCTTTACCAATGCAGCGGCAGCTGAAATGAGAGAACGTATTAGCATAGCCATTGAAAAGAAGCTGGAAGAGGAACCTGAAAATGAGCATTTAGTGAAACAGGCAACCTTAATTCATAATGCACAGATTACGACAATCCATAAATTTTGCCTTTTTGTGATTAAGAATAATTTTCATACTATATCATTGGACCCAAAATTTCGCGTTGCTGACGAAGGAGAAATGAAGCTGCTTTCAGCGGATGTGATGCAGGAACTTTTGGAAGAACAATTTCAGGAGGCATCTGACGGCTTTTTAACCTGTGTGGAAAGTTATTCTGGAAATAAGAGTGAAGAAAAATTAGAACAATATCTTTTGAAACTTTACCAATTTGCCATGAGTTATCCATTTCCAGAAGATTGGATTGAAGAGAGAAAAAAGGATTATCAGATTACCACGCTGCAGGAACTGGAGCAAAGTATGGTTTACGCATTCATGAAAGAACAGGTTCTATTACTTCTTAATGATGGAACCAGTCTATTGAAGCAGGCTATTAAAATTTGTGAAGAAGCGGATGGTCCATATATGCAGGCACAGGTTTTAGAACAGGATTTAGAAGTACTTGCTTCGCTAAGACTTGAGTCTTCTTTTGAGGACTGGTATCAGCTCTTTCAGGCAGTATCCTTTGGAAGATTATCAGGGAAAAAGGATGATAGTGTGAACGCAGAGAAACGTGAACTGGTAAAAAGTATCCGGGATCAGGTTAAAGAACTGGTAAAAAAAATACAGGAAACATATTTTTTTCAAGAACCAAGCCTGCAATTAGAACAAATGATGCTTGCCAAAGCTGGAGTTGAAAGTTTGCTGGACCTGGTTCTTCTATATAAGCAAAAACTGGAAGAAAAAAAGAGAGAAAAAGGCATCTTGGATTTCCATGATATGGAACATCTGGCTTTGCAAATTCTGATTGATTCAAATACTATGAAAGCAACCAGAACAGCCAGAGATTTTCAGGAATTTTTTCATGAGATTTTGGTAGATGAATATCAGGATAGTAATCTTGTACAGGAATATCTATTGCAAAGTATCTCCAAGGAAGAACTTGGAACCTATAATCGTTTTATGGTAGGTGATGTGAAGCAAAGCATCTACCGCTTCAGGCTGGCAAGACCAGAAATCTTTATGGAGAAGTTTAATACCTATGAAAAAAAGGATAGCCTGAAACAGAGGATAGATCTTCATAAAAATTTTCGTAGTAGAAAAGAAGTATTGGATACGGTTAACTTCGTGTTTTCCCAACTCATGGAAGAGGATCTTGGAAAAGTTAGTTATGATGAGGCGGCAAGGTTAAATTTGGGAGCAACTTATCCTGCAAACCAGAATTTATCCAGTGAATTTTTACTTATGGAAACGGGTGATACCCAGGAAGATAAGAAAGAATTGGAAGCTCGTATGATTGCGAGACGAATGAAGCAGTTAATGAAAGAGTTTCAGGTAACGGATAAAAAAAGCGGAGAATTACGGTCTGCAACGTATGGAGATATAGTTGTTCTCCTTCGAACCAATTCTGGATGGGATGATGTTTTTAGCAGAATTTTTGCAGAGGAAGGAATTCCAGCCTATTCAACTTCCAAAACAGGTTATTTTGAAACACTTGAAATTCGAAGTCTGTTAAATATTCTAAGAGTAATCGATAATCCCATGCAGGATATTCCATTGTTTGGAGTTCTTCATAGCATGGTAGGAGGTTTTTTGGACGAAGAACTTGCCCTTGTAAAAGCAACAAGCAATAAATTTTCTTTTTATGATAAACTAGTACAGTATTTGGAAGTGGGAGAATCTGAAACACTAAAACATAAAATTAAAAAGTTTACAGAGATGCTGGATGATTTTCGAAATTGTGCAGTCTATACACCAATTCATAAACTGATTTTATATATCTATGAAAAAACTGGTTTTTATTACATCTATAGTAGTCTTCCGTCAGGAATTCAAAGAAGAGCAAATTTGGATATGTTAATGGAAAAAGCAATGAACTTTGAAAGTACCAGTTATTATGGTTTGTTTCATTTTATACGGTATATCGAGCAAATAGAAAAGTTTGAAGTGGATTATGGAGAAGCTGGAATTTTAGATGAACAGGCAGATGTTGTAAGGTTGATGAGTATCCATAAAAGCAAAGGACTGGAGTTTCCCATTTGCTTTGTTGCAGGACTAGGTAAAAATTTTAATGAAATGGATCTTCGTAGTGAACTGGTATTGGATGTGGATTTTGGTGTGGGAACAAAAGCGATTGACTTAACAAAGAGAACCAAGAGCAATACTTTTCGGAGAAATGTACTGGCTAAAAAAATGCAGCTGGAAAATATTGGAGAAGAAATTCGTGTTCTGTATGTGGCATTAACAAGACCTAAGGAAAAACTGATTATGACTGGAGCGGTTAAGGAATTATCAAAAGAACTTCTTTATTTTCAACAAGTTCTGGAACAGAAAGAAACCGTGCTGTCGTTCTTAATTCGTTCGCAGGCAAAAAGTTATCTGGATCTCTTGCTTCCTGCATTTATCCGAAATCGATGTTTCGAAACCTTGCTAGAGGAGCTTAATGCAAAACAACCTCATAAGTCTAAACTTTATGAAGCAGAGTCTGAATTTATAGTTATGAAGGTGTTGCCTGAGGATTTGGAGTTAAGCCAGCAGAAAGAGCAGATTGGGAAAAAAGTGAAAGAGATGCTTCTGGATGAAAAGCAAAGGAGCTTCTCCATGGAACATACAATTTATCAAAACTTATCAAAAAGATTTCAAGAGAGGTATCCACATGAAAGACTAGGCGATTTGTTTTTAAAGACCACCGTAAGTGAATTAAAGAAACATGCATATCTGGAAGTGGCTGAAGAATCGGTAGCGCTCTTTCAGGAAGAAGAAATCATTCCATATATACCTAAATTTTTGAAACAGGAAGAAAAAATGAGTTCAACAGTAAGAGGTAGTGCATATCATAAAGTGTTGGAGCTTTTGTCTATGGAGGATATAAAATCAGTAGAAGAAGCATTACAGGAATTAATCGAAGGTGGAAAATTAACTGCCGAATATGCAGCAGCAGTGTCGGTTAAGAAAATTCAGGGATTTTTGGATTCCCCATTGGCACTCCGGATGAAAGAGGCAAAAAAAAGACAGACCTTGTTTAAAGAACAGCCCTTTGTGTTAGGAGTAAAAGCAAATACTATTCGTGAGACCTTTCCAGAAGAAGAAACAATTTTGGTGCAGGGAGTTATTGACGTTTATTTTGAAGAAGAAGATGGAATTGTGGTAGCAGATTATAAAACAGACCGGGTGGCAACCAAGGAGGAATTAATCCTTCGTTACCAAACCCAGCTGGATTATTACGCAACTGCTTTAGAACAGTTAACTGGTAAGAAAGTAAAGGAAAAAATCATATATTCCTTTTCGTTAATGGAAGAAATTATGCTCCCTCATGATAGGTCATCTCTCTGATTTTTAAGATTGCCTTTTGAACAGGTGGCAGGCATAATAAAACTAAGGTTAGTATAAATTCTGGCAGGATATAAGTCGCGTTATAACTTAGGTTATAAAGTGTAGGGTCCATAGTTTCTGGTGCATAAGCTAAGAAGAATATTTGTCCGCTTACTGCATGGAAAACGTAACGCATAAAAACACCAAGAGCATATCCTTTTACCATACCATGTTTTGATTTGGCTAAGAGGCCGGATAACCCTAGAGCACCAAAAGCCAAAGGATAATCCAGAAGTACCTGAATTGGTGCAAAAATATAAGGGTTTGTAATTAACTGAAGAAGTCCATAAGCTAACCCGGTAATCAGACCGACTCTTAACCCATATAAATATCCAATCAGTGTGATGAAAAACATGCTGAAGAAGGTGATGCTTCCTCCAAAAGGCAGGGAAGCAAATTTGATTTGACTGGTCACCATTGCGATGGCCATGGCAATACCTGAAAATGCCAACTGCTTTGCGGTCAGAGATACCTGCTTCTTTTTGCCAAAGAAGTGGCCAGCGAACACAAGTACCAACAGTAATGCGATTAAGACAACATAACCTGCTGGTTGTAGAAGATAGGAATATTCCTCTTCTGAGTAGATTAAAAATTTAGACATAAAAAAACCTCCTTTGTTGTACGCAGGAGGGGTCACTTAGAGATAATATGGTTCGAGTTCAATATTATCTGCTTCCTTACGCCGGCATTACCCGGTTCAAGTAGTGAGGGTTAGAATCATCAGATTCAATCTCAGCATGTCTGCTCCCCTAGCGTTTCTATTTCCACATAAGAATAACCATAGGAGAGATACTTGTCAAGAGGTTTTGTGAAAAAGGAGAAATACAGATGTTTGATTATATTTTATTTGATTTGGATGGTACTTTAACGGACCCAAAGGAAGGGATTACAAAATCTGTACAATTTGCCCTTCATCATTTCGGCATTCTAGAACCAGATCTAAAAAAACTGGAAAAGTTTATCGGACCACCTCTGACTGAAAGTTTTATTGAATTTTATAACTTTGATCATAAAAAAGCAGTACAGGCTGTTGAAAAATATAGAGAACGATTTGCAAAAGTCGGACTTTATGAAAATAAAGTATATCCAGGAATTGAGTCTTTATTGAAAAAATTACAGCAAGAGAATAAAATACTGGCGATTGCATCAAGTAAACCAACTATTTTTGTCAGAAAAATCTTGAAATACTTTAAATTAGATTCCTATTTCACGGTTATCATGGGAAGTGAATTAGATGGTAAAAGAAGTAAAAAAGAAGATGTGGTAGAGGCTTGTTTGAAGGAACTATTTCCGAATAAACCCATTGATTATGATAAGACAGTTATGGTTGGAGATCGTAAATTTGATGTTCAAGGAGCTAAAGCATATGGACTGATGAGCATTGGTGTTGGATATGGGTACGCAGGAAAACAAGAACTTTTGGATGCTGGTCCCGATTTTTATGTGGCAACGGTCAAAGAACTGGAAAAACTTCTATTTAAAAAAGTTGATGATATTAGTAATTATAAGAAGAAAAAGGAATATCTTAAGAAACCAGAAATGACAAAAAGCCTAAAAAAATCAGACGGGCTATTATCCAACTTATTTGCAGTAGGATATCCTTTAGCCTTATATTTATTGATTCGACAGATTTCCATTATTTTTTTGGCAGTTTTAACAGAAAAAGTAGCAGGCTATTTACAACTTACCCAGTGGATGCTATTAGAAAAGAACTCGATAGCAGCAACTCTTGGAGGGGTCGCAAGCCTTATTTCAATCATATTTGTATTTGGACATTTTTTAGAAGAAACAAAGAGTGCATTTGTAAGAGGGATGGAAAGAAGATGGGCTGCAGCAAAACGCTTTTTTTATAGAGAATTATATCAAGGTTTAAAAGAGGCTAGGAGCATTCGGAGATTATTTCCATTGATAATACTTGCGATCAGCAGTAGTTATTTTTTCAACATTCTATTTGGCTTATTAAAGATAAATCGTTTGTCTAATACATATCAACAAGTGGAGGAAAAGCAGTTAGCAGTTCCAGTTATACTTGCAGTTCTTATTTATGGAATTATAACTCCGTTTTGTGAAGAAATATTGTTTCGAGGAATTGTATTTCGAAAACTTAAGAAGTTTATGCCATATCTAGGGGCTATGCTTCTTCAGGCGTGCTTGTTTGGACTGTATCATGGTAATCTTGTGCAAGGACTTTATGGATTCTTCATGGGTTTACTACTTGCATTTATATATGAACAGTATGATAACTTTATTGCGCCGCTTTTATTTCATATGCTTTCGAACCTTGCGATTTTGCTAACAGCATATGTACCAGTAATCTCCAAAAATTGGAATACGCCAAAAGTGTGTGCAATCTTTGGTGTGACGGCTATTTTCTTCTTTTTGTTCCTGTGGAAGAGAAAAAAATATGAAGAAATCATCTCATAAACAGCCTTAAATTGTTTTTAAAATATATAAGAAATGAAATAAATAGTCGAATTGACAGATAATTAATATGTCAATTCGACTATTTGTATATTATCAGACAATTGTAAGAAAAGATGTTATTTACAGATGACAAAAAATGGAGTATATTAAAAAACAACTTGAAAGAATCGCTGTAACAATGGCGTTGCAGATAAATTCAATCGAATTAAAAAAAGAAAAATTTGGAATGGTTAGTTGAAAGGAGACTTTACATGTTTGATGTTAAGTTAAAAGTTCCGAAAGCTGCGCTATATAGCCCAGAATTTGAACATGACAATTGTGGAATTGGTGCATGTGTCAATATAAAAGGAATCAAAAGCAGGGAAACCGTTGAAAATGCATTAAAGATCGTTGAAAATTTAGAACACAGAGCAGGCAAAGATGCCGAAGGGAAAACCGGTGATGGTGTTGGTATATTAACTCAGATATCCCATACATTTTTTACGCGCGTTACAGAACCCCTCGGCATCTTTTTGGGTTCTGAAAGAGAATACGGCATTGGAATGTTCTTTTTTCCTCAGAATGAGCTGAAGAGAAATCAGGCAAAGAAAATGTTTGAAATTATTGTGGAAAAAGAAGGTCTTCAGTTTTTAGGCTGGAGAGAAGTGCCAACAGTGCCCACTGTTCTTGGACAAAAAGCCGTAGAATGTATGCCATATATTATGCAGGCTTTTATTAAGAAACCAGCAAAAGTGAAAAAAGGCATAGACTTTGACCGTATGCTTTACATTGTACGCCGCGTTTTTGAACAATCAACAGATACGACTTATGTAGTTTCTCTTTCCAGCAGAACCATTGTATATAAAGGTATGTTTTTAGTTGGACAGTTACGTACGTTCTTTTCAGATTTACAGAGTAAACACTATGATTCAGCAATCGCGATTGTGCATTCCAGATTCTCGACCAATACCAATCCAAGTTGGGAAAGAGCTCATCCAAACCGTTTTATCGTTCATAATGGAGAAATTAATACCATTCGTGGAAACGCGGATAAAATGCTTGCCAGAGAAGAAAATATGGAGTCTGATCATTTACAGGGAGAACTTCATAAAATACTTCCAGCAATTAATGCACAGGGTTCTGATTCTGCGATGCTAGATAATACCTTGGAATTTTTAGTAATGAGTGGAATGGATCTTCCACTTGCTGTTATGATTGCAATTCCAGAACCATGGGCAAATAATCGAACCATGTCACAGAAGAAAAAAGATTTTTACCAATATTATGCAACGATGATGGAGCCATGGGATGGTCCTGCATCCATTCTATTTACGGATGGAGATATTATGGGAGCTGTGCTTGACCGTAATGGATTACGCCCTTCCAGATATCTTATTACGTCTGATGATCAACTGATATTATCCTCAGAAGTAGGGGTACTGGATATAGATCCTGCTAAAATTGTTGTGAAAGAAAGACTTCGCCCAGGGAAAATGTTATTAGTAGATACCATTAAAGGGGAAGTTATTGATGATGATAACTTAAAAGATTCTTATGCATCCAGACAACCTTATGGAGAATGGTTAGACCATAATCTGGTAACCTTAAAAAGTTTGAAAATTCCGAATCTCCGTGTACCAGAATATTCTGTGGAAGAACGTCAGATTATGCAAAAAGCTTTTGGTTATACCTATGATGAAATCAGAACCAGTATTTTACCCATGGCGAGAAGCGGTGGAGAAGCAATCGCAGCCATGGGTGTGGATACACCAATTCCTGTGCTTAGTAAAAGTAGACATCCTTTATTTCATTATTTCAAACAGTTATTTGCACAGGTTACCAATCCACCCATTGATGCGATCCGTGAAGAAGTGGTGACATCCACCAGTGTTTATATTGGAACTGATGGAAACTTATTAGAAGAATCAGCGAAAAACTGTAATGTTTTAAAAGTAAACAATCCAATTCTAACCAATACTGATTTGCTGAAAATAAAAAGCATGAAGGTAGATGGATTTAAAGTAGAAGTTGTTCCAATTATCTACTATAAAAATACCAGCCTTGAAAAAGCCATTGATCGTCTTTTTGTGGAAGTCGACAGAGCATATCGTGAAGGGGTAAATATATTAATCCTTTCTGATCGTGGCGTGGATGAAAATCATGTTGCAATTCCTTCCTTGTTGGCGGTAAGTGCATTGCAGCAGCATTTGGTTAACACGAAAAAAAGAACTAGTGTCGCTATTATTTTAGAATCAGCAGAACCAAGAGAAGTGCATCATTTTGCAACCTTACTTGGATATGGTGCTTGTGCGATTAATCCATATCTGGCACAGGAATCTATCAAAGAATTAATAGATAATCGTATGTTAGACAAGGACTACTATGCAGCGGTGGATGATTATAATAATGCTGTTCTTCATGGAATTGTAAAAATCGCTTCTAAAATGGGTATTTCAACCATTCAGTCCTACCAGGGATCGAAAATATTTGAGGCTATTGGTATTAATAAAGAAGTGATTGAAAAATATTTCACCAACACGGTTAGTAGAATCGGTGGAATTGACTTAAATGATATTGAAAAACAAGTGGATGAGTTACACAGTATGGCATTTGATCCTCTTGGTCTGCAAAATGAACTAACACTTGATAGTCCAGGACATCATAAAATGAGAAGTGGTGGAGATGAGCATTTATATAATCCAGTTACGATACATTTGTTACAGGAAGCTACCAGAAAAGGCGATTATCAATTATTCAAACAATATACAGCACAGATTAATAAGGAAGAAAGTGTTCGCAATCTTAGAGGGTTGATGGATTTTTCTTATCCTAAAAAAGGTGTAGATCTTTCACAGGTTGAATCCGTAGAATCTATTGTAAAACGCTTTAAAACTGGTGCGATGTCTTATGGATCTATTTCCAAGGAAGCCCATGAAACTCTTGCGATTGCAATGAATATGTTACAAGGAAAATCCAATTCAGGAGAAGGTGGAGAAGACTTGGAACGTATGACTATTGGTCAAGATGGTTATAACCGAAATTCAGCGATTAAGCAGGTAGCAAGTGGACGTTTTGGTGTTACTAGTAAATATCTGGTTAGTGCCAATGAATTACAAATTAAAATGGCACAAGGTGCAAAACCCGGAGAGGGTGGTCACTTACCAGGTGGTAAAGTATATCCTTGGATTGCAAAAACAAGACATTCAACAGCAGGTGTTGGTTTGATATCACCTCCACCTCATCATGATATCTATTCCATTGAAGATTTGGCTCAGTTAATCTTTGATTTAAAAAATGCCAATAAACAGGCAAGAATCTCCGTGAAGTTAGTGTCGGAAGCCGGTGTAGGAACGGTTGCTGCTGGTGTTGCAAAAGCAGGGGCTCAGGTAATTCTGGTTTCAGGATATGACGGAGGAACTGGTGCGGCACCAAAGAGTTCCATCCACAATGCGGGACTTCCTTGGGAACTTGGACTTGCGGAGACTCATCAGACATTAATTATGAATGGACTACGTAACAAAGTTCGTATTGAAACAGATGGAAAGTTAATGAGCGGAAGAGATGTTGCCATAGCTGCCATCCTTGGAGCAGAAGAATTTGGATTTGCAACAGCACCACTTGTAACGATGGGGTGTGTTATGATGAGAGTTTGTGATTTGGATACCTGTCCTGTTGGTGTAGCAACACAAAATCCAGAACTCAGAAAGAATTTCAAAGGGAAACCAGAGTATGTTATGAACTTCATGAAGTTTATTGCAGAAGAGTTACGTGAATATATGGCTGACCTTGGAGTAAAAACCATTGACGAATTAGTTGGAAGAACAGATTTACTTACCACAAAAGAAAGTTCAGATTCTGTTTACAAAAAACTAGACTTAAGTGGAATTATTAAGAATCCATACATTGGAACCAATGAGAAATTTATTTTTGATCCTAAGCAAATCTATAATTTTGAACTTGAAAAAACACTGGATGAAAAAGTTTTAATGAAACAGTTGGAAAAAGCAATGAATCAAAACCAAAAAAGAAGTTTGGAAATCGAAGTTGGAAACACAGACAGAGCCTTTGGTACCATTCTTGGTTCTGAAATAACAAAGCGTTTTGGGGATAACCTGGATGAAGATAGTTATCGTATTCTTTGTAAGGGTGCAGGCGGACAAAGTTTTGGTGCCTTTATACCAAAAGGTTTGACCCTGGAACTTGTTGGCGATAGCAATGATTACTTTGGAAAAGGGTTGTCCGGTGGTAAATTGATTGTTTATCCTCCAAAAGGAATCAGCTTTAAACCAGAAGATAATATCATTATAGGAAATGTTGCTTTTTATGGTGCAACCAGTGGAAAAGCCTATATCAACGGAATTGCAGGAGAACGTTTCTGTGTTCGTAATTCAGGTGTTCACACAGTGGTTGAAGGTGTTGGTGATCATGGTTGTGAATATATGACAGGTGGACGCGTTGTTGTGCTTGGATCTACTGGTAAGAATTTTGCAGCAGGTATGAGTGGTGGTGTTGCATATGTACTAGATGAAGGGAATAACTTATATACCAGAATTAATAAGGAAATGGTTTCATTTACAGAGATTACATCTAAGTATGATGTGCTAGAGTTGAAGGAAATGATCAAAGACCATGTGGCATATACAAATTCTGAAAAGGGTAAACGTATTTTAGATAACTTTGCTGAGTACCTTCCTAAATTCAAAAAAATCATTCCATATGATTATGAAAGAATGTTAACAACAATTGTACAGATGGAAGAAAAAGGTTTGAGCCAGGAACAGGCACAGATTGAGGCCTTCTACGCAAATCGTTCAAACTAAGGAAGCATAAGCAGAAAGGAAACAGTATGGGAAAACCAACCGGTTTTATGGAATATAATAGAGAAGTATCAAAGGCGTCTAAGCCTAAAACAAGAATCAAAAATTTCAATGAATTTCATGAACCTCTTTCGAGAGAGCAACAGAAAATCCAAGGTGCCAGATGTATGGAATGCGGAGTACCATTTTGCCAGGCAGGTGTTATGCTTGGCGGGATGGTAGCTGGCTGTCCCCTTCATAACTTGATTCCAGAATGGAATGATTTGGTTTATACAGGTAACTGGCAACAGGCTTTTGGAAGATTAAAGAAAACCAATAATTTTCCGGAATTTACAGCCAGAGTATGTCCTGCTCCCTGTGAAGGTTCATGTACCTGTGGTTTAAACGGTGATCCAGTAGCAATTAAGGAGAATGAATTTGCAATCATTGAGCATGCATACGAACATGGTTATGCCAAGGCAAATCCACCAAAAGTAAGAACTGGAAAAACTGTTGCGGTAGTTGGAAGTGGTCCTGCTGGTCTTGCAGCAGCAGATTTGCTGAATCAAAGAGGGCATCAGGTTACGGTATATGAAAGACATGATCGTATTGGGGGTCTTTTAATGTATGGCATCCCAAATATGAAACTAGAAAAACAATTTGTAGATCGTAAAGTTAAAATTATGGAAGAAGAAGGCATAACATTTATTACTGGTGTTGATGTTGGAAAAGATACGAAGGCAAAACAACTTTTAAAAGAATATGATCGAGTGATTCTTGCCTGTGGTGCTTCAAACCCAAGAGACATTCAAGTAGAAGGAAGAGATGCAAAAGGCATTTACTTTGCAGTGGATTTCCTTCGTGCAAATACCAAAAGTCTTCTGGATTCCAACTTAGAAGATGGAAATTATGTAAGTGCAAAAGATAAGAATGTTGTAATAATCGGTGGTGGAGATACGGGAAATGATTGCGTTGGAACCAGTGTTCGCCATGGTTGCAAATCGGTTGTTCAAATTGAAATGATGCCAAAAGCACCACTTTCAAGAAGTGATGATAATCCATGGCCACAGTGGCCTAAGGTTTTAAAAACAGATTATGGACAGGAAGAAGCAATTGCTGTGTTTGGATCGGACCCTAGAGTGTATGAAACAACAGTAAAAGAATTTATCAAAGATAAAGAGGGTAATTTAAAAGCTGTTAAGACTGTTCAGTTAAAATGGGAAAAAGAACCTGAAAGTGGTCGGATGGTTATGAAAGAAGTAGCTGGTAGCGAAAAAATTCTAGAAGCGGAGTTGGTACTTATTGCAGCAGGATTTTTAGGAACTCAAAAATATGTGGCAGATGATTTTGCGGTTGAACTCGACCAGAGAAGTAATGTTAAGACTTTGCCAGGTCAGTATGTAACCAATGTGGAAAATGTATTTGTTACAGGTGATATGCATCGAGGACAGTCCTTAGTCGTATGGGCAATCAGAGAAGGTCAGGAAGTAGCCCATGATGTTGATCAGAGTTTGATGGGCTATACCAATATCTATGTTCAGTAAGAAAAAGTAAATACAACAACTTCAAAAAAACAAATGGAAAGTCCTTTCGGAATATGGTACAGTAATTTAGGAACAAAATATCATAGAAGGGTAAGGACGTAGTATGGTAAATATTTTTAAAACCGATAATGGTATCCTTTCAGAAGTGCAGGATTTTTCAGAAGGTGTATGGGTTCGTTTAATCAATCCCACCATGGAAGAGAGTAATCGAGTCGCCGCCTACTATCAGATTGATTTGACTGACCTTCGTGCCGCACTGGATGATGAGGAAAGTTCCCGTATAGAATTAGATGAACACTATACTTTAATACTTGTAGATATTCCTTTTGAAGAAGTTCGAAATAATCGAAATGCCTATACCACGATTCCTTTAGGTATATTAATTGTAAAAGATGCCATCATTACCATCAGTGGAGAAAATAGCCCTGTATTAAGCTGGTTTGTTAATAATGGAGTGAAGGGCTTTAGCACGAAAAAGAGAATGCGTTTTGTTTATCAGATTCTGTTTCGAACTGCCAGTGTGTATCAAACCTATCTGAGAGATATTAATAAAAGAAGAAGTCAGATTGAAAATGCTGCTATTACGAAAACAACGGACGATACAGATTTAATTGATTTGCATGAATTGGAATCCAACCTGGTATACTTTGCAACATCACTGAATGCCAACCGGGTTGTATTAGAACGGTTAACAAGATATGAAAAGATAGAACAGTATCAAGATGATAAAGAATTGCTGGATGATGTAATAGTTGAAAACAGACAGGCAATCGATATGACAGGTATTTACCGAGATATTATTCATGGAACCAGAGAATTGCTATCAACAATGATTAATAACCGACTGAATAACACCATGAAATTCCTTACATCCATCACTTTAGTGATGGCGATTCCCACCATTATTTCGGGAATATATGGAATGAATGTAAGTGGGAAGTGGATGCCATTATCTACCACGCCGTTTGGATTTTATATTATTTGTGCCATTATACTGTTTGTTTGTCTTTTGGCTTTTGGAGTTTTGAAAAGAAAAAAAATGTTATAGAGTTAAGCTTAAGTTTCCCTTCTATTTGGTAGTTACCATATAGAGGGGAATTTTTTTGATGTATTGACAAGAGAACGTTTGTTTGGGTATAATAAAAAAAGAACAAATGTTCTTTTGGAGGTGTATATGGAAATTGCAGTTCGCGGTGCCATGTCTGTTATGGATAAGTTGGGAATACTTACAGATGCAGCCAAATATGATGTTGCCTGTACCAGTAGCGGTGTAGATAGAAGTAATCAGGGGCAGGGAATGGGGAATTCCATTGCAAGTGGAATCTGCCATAGTTTTAGTGCAGATGGTCGATGTATTAGTCTACTGAAAATCCTGTTTACCAATGAATGTATTTATGACTGCAAGTATTGTATCAATCGAAAATCTAATGATGTGCCCAGAGCATCTTTTACACCAGATGAAGTGGCTGATCTTACGATGGAATTTTATCGTCGTAATTATATAGAAGGACTTTTTTTAAGCTCCGGAATTATCAATAATCCTACATTTACAATGGAATTAATTTATCATGCCATATATAAACTTCGTTTTCAACATCATTTTCAAGGATATATTCATGTGAAAGCTATACCTGGAGCAGATCCGCTCGTGGTTCAGCAATTAGGTTTTTTGGTGGATCGAATGAGTGTTAATCTGGAACTTCCTACAAAAGAAGGCCTATCGTTACTTGCACCAAACAAAACCAGAAAAAGCATTCTTGCTCCGATGAGACAGATACAGAATCAAATTGTAAGCAGCAAACAGGAGATTGCAGTTTATAAAGCAGCAAAACCCTTTGTCCCAGCTGGTCAGTCCAGTCAGATGATCATTGGTGCAACTCCAGAAAGTGATTATCAGATTATGTCCGTTGCAGAGGGCTTATATCAAAAGTTTCAATTAAAGAGGGTATTTTATTCAGCCTTTATCCATGTGAATGAGGATAAGGACCTTCCGGCTCTTCCAGGAGGGCCACCATTACTTCGTGAGCATCGTTTATATCAGGCGGATTGGTTGCTACGCTTTTATGGATTTGAAGCAGGTGAACTTCTCAGCGAGGAACGGCCTAACTTTAATATTTTACTGGATCCGAAAGCTGACTGGGCCCTGCGCCATCTAGAGCAGTTTCCTGTTGAGATTAATAAAGCAACGTATCAGGCTCTGTTGAGAGTTCCTGGTGTGGGTGTCAAAAGTGCACAGCGGATTATTGCGGCAAGAAGAAGTCAAAAACTGGGATTTGATGAATTAAGAAAAATAGGAGTAGTATTAAAACGAGCGCTCTATTTTATTTGCTGTAATGGAAGAATGATGTATCCTACGAAAATTGATGAGGATTACATAACCAGGAATTTGATACAGGTTAAGGAGAAATTGCCTTTTTCATTGGATGGTACAACCTATCGCCAGGTTTCTTTGTTTGATGATGTTTCCTTTCATGGACAGACCAATCGGGAAGAAAGACAGCTGGCACTTTTTGGACAGATATAGGAGGATTATGAATAAGGTACTTATTTGTGAAGATACTTTGATTGGTATTTTTACAGGAATTTATGTTGCATATGAGAAAAAAATGGATCATAGTCTGATACAGTTACAATTGCAAAATCACGAAGAACTTCTTCTGTTTTCTGAATATGAGAATGTAACGGCGGACGAAGAAAAGGCTATTAAGGTAATTCGAACACTGAAAAAGACCTTTGGAGATGATGTTTATCAATGGATTTGTTATGCTCTTGCAACTACAGACACCTTAAAAGCAGATGCTGTATATCATGGTATTGTCTGTGGGCTGTCTATGAAACAGAAACAAGATTTTATGGGAAATCTTGCAAATCCGTATATCCATACGATCTTCAAGCTGAGTAGAATGGCTAGTAACGAAACCCATCATTGGCTGGGTTTTCTTCGCTTTCAACAATTAGAAAATGGTATTTTGTTTTCTAGGATTGGTGCTAAATCCAACATTTTAACCTTTGTTGCACCACATTTTCAAGATAGGTTTCCAAATGAAAACTTTATGATTCTGGACGAAGTACGCAATCTTTGTGTAGTTCATCCAGCCAGAAAACAGTGGGTTCTTGTATCGGGAGACTTGATTGCAAAAGAGATGGTCGAAAAATTATCTGGTAGTGAAGAAGATTACCAATCGTTATTTCGCTATTTTTGTGATAAGATAGCAATTAAAGAGAGAGTAAATCTTAAATTACAGCAACAAATGCTTCCATTACGATACCAAGAATATATGGTTGAATTTCAATAATATAAACAGACTGCCTTTTATTTCATATGTGAAATCCGAATGAATATAGGAAAAATGTATAAAATACATAGGAAATAGATACTGAAACTATAAAAAGTGCAAAATGTTTATAAAAACTTAATCCTTTTCGTAAATTTGAACATAAAAAATTCACTTTACAAGGAAGAGTAACTTTACTATAATCGGATTGTTCCAATGGTTGGAACTTGATAGTAGCTTAGGTTTATGATTTGAAAGGATGATTTCATGGAAACAAGAGTTGTACGTAATATTCGTTTAAGACCCGAAGATGCAAAAGAATTTGTAAGTGTTGCCAGTAGATGTAGTTTTGATATTGACATTGCTTATAATCGATATGTAGTGGATGCAAAATCAATTGTAGGTGTACTTGGTTTGGATTTTAATCAGGTGCTTACGGTAAGTTATGCAGGTTACCATGCAGATTTTGAAAATTTCTTGAAAGCATTTGCTATGGCGTGCTAAATGATTTGAATAAACTTGAAAGACTCTCTGTTACAGATTTCAATCTGTTTCAGAGAGTTTTTTTATAAGGAGAGTCAACCATGATGGAGAAGGATCAGAAAGATCGAATTCGTATATCTGTGCGTAATCTTGTGGAATTTATTTTAAGAAGTGGTGATTTGGATAATCGAAGGTCAAGTGCACCTGAAAATGCGATGCAGGAAGGCAGTAAAATACATCGACAAATACAGAAACGCATGGGACTGAATTATGAGGCTGAGGTTTCTTTGAAAGCATGTTTTACGTTTGAAGAATTTGAACTGCTTGTGGAAGGAAGAGCAGATGGAATTATCACGGATCAAGATGGTGATAAAGTGCTTTATACCATTGACGAAATCAAAGGCACATATCAGGAACTGGAGTTTATTCAAGCACCATATGTTGTTCACCTGGCACAGGCAAAGTGTTATGCATATATGCTTGGTAAGGAAAAGCAACTCGAAAAAATAAAAGTTCGAATGACCTATTGCAATATTGATACTCAGGAAATCAAGTATTTTATAGAAGAGTTTAACTTCAAGGAAATAGACTTATTTTTACAAAATTTAGTGGACCAATACTATAAATGGGCTCAGCTAGATCATAATTGGAAAGAAGTAAGAAAAAACACCATCCGTTCTCTTGATTTTCCATTTCCTTATAGAAAAGGACAAAAAGAGTTGGTAACTTATGCCTACCAAACGATATGCCATAAGCGTAAATTGTTTATACAGGCGCCAACTGGGGTTGGAAAGACCATATCTACTATTTTTCCAACCATAAAAGCCATGGGTGAAGGGAAAGTTGAAAAAATATTTTATCTGACAGCTAAAACGATTACCCGTACGGTTGCGGATGAGACCATTGAACTACTTAGAAAACAAGATTTGAAAATGAAGTCTATTGTCTTAACAGCAAAAGAAAAAATATGCTTTTTAGATGAGGTAAATTGTAATCCTGTGGCGTGTCCTTATGCAAAAGGTCACTTTGATAGAATTAATGATGCAATTTATGAAATAGTAACAAAGGAACAACGTTATTCGAGAGAGATGATAGAATCCTACGCGAAATCCCACAGTGTATGTCCTTTTGAATTTGCCCTTGATATCAGTTTGTTTTCTGATATTATCATTGGAGATTATAATTATCTGTTTGATCCTCACGTATACTTAAGACGTTTTTTTACAGAGGGAATCAAAGGAGAATATGCGTTTTTGATTGATGAAGCCCATAATCTTTTAGAACGTGGCCGGGAAATGTATAGTGCAGTGCTTCGAAAGGAAGACTTCTTAGAATTAAAAAGAGTCGTGAAGACTGAGGACTCCAAACTGGAAAAACTATTGGATCGATGCAACAAAGAGATGCTGACATTAAAGCGAAACTGCAATGGGTTTTCTGTTATAACTTCAGTTGATTTATTGATGAACTCTTTGCTGCGTTTAGGAGCTGGTATGGATCAATTCTTAACCAATAAAGAAGAAAGTAGTATCAAAAAAAATGTACTCGATCTGTATTTTAAAATTAGTTATTTCATGGAAATTTATGAAATCCTGGATGAAAATTACGCAATCTATACGCAGATGCAGGAAGATGGAAGTTTTATCTGTAAGCTTTTCTGCATGAATCCAAAAGAAAATTTGAGAACATGTATGGAAAGAGGAGTTTCCACCCTGCTTTTTTCAGCCACTTTTTTACCGATTCAGTATTATAAGAAATTATTGGGCGGGGTAGCTGAGGATTATGAGGTTTATGCAGATTCTGTATTTGATCCAGAAAAAAAGGCATTACTTATAAGTCGTGACATAACAAGCAAGTTTACAAAGCGAAGTAGTGAGTTATTCCAGCAAATTGCTGTTTATATTTTTGAAATAACGAAGCATCGATATGGCAATTATATGATTTTTTTCCCTTCGTATCGATTTTTAAAGGAAGTTGAACAGGAATTTATAACCTTATATAAAGGGAAGTATCCTTATGAAATAATATCGCAGAAAGAGCAAATGTCAGAAAAAGAGCGAGAACAGTTTTTGGGGCGTTTTGTATCCTCGTCAGAGATCGAGTTGGAACGGGAAATATCCTTTCAAATTGAAATCGAGGATGAAGCCAGTCTGTTGGGCTTTTGTGTACTTGGGGGTATTTTCAGTGAAGGAATAGATCTTAAAAATGATTCATTAATTGGTGCTATCATTGTAGGTACTGGTTTTCCTCAGATTTGTGAGGAAAGAACCTTACTTAGAGACTATTTTGAAAAGGAAGAAGGGGATGGATTCTCCTTTGCCTATCAGTATCCTGGCATGAATAAGGTTCTTCAGTCTGCAGGCAGAGTTATCCGTACCGTTGATGATATTGGGATTGTTGCTTTGTTGGACTATCGTTTTTTGAATCCCTCTTTTACAGGATTATTTCCAAAGGAGTGGAATCATTATGACGAAGTAACCTCTGCTACGGTTGGGTCAAAAGTCGCTAAATTTTGGGAGGATTGGAAGCTCAAATCATGACATACAGATACCAAATATTCTTGTTATTTTCATTTTATACAATTATATGATATAATAGCCTGATGGAAATGAATAATAGGGTTTCTTCTATATGAGAGGTATTGTTATGTGGGCTTGGGAAAGTGTATTTTATCAAATTTATCCACTGGGTTTATTGGGAGCACCATTTGAGAATGATGATATCTTAAATCCTCGTATTTTAAGACTGATTAACTGGATTCCACATATGAAGAGATTGGGAATAACGGCTGTTTATATATGTCCGGTCTTTCAATCAGATAGCCACGGATATAATACAAGAGATTTTAAAGTGCTTGACTCCCGACTTGGAACAAATGATGATTTTAAATGTTTTTGTGATGCATTAAAGGAACAAAGTATTCGTATTGTTTTAGATGCAGTGTTCCATCATGTAGGCAGAGGTTTTCCAAACTTTCAAGATGTTATAAAGAATGGAAATGCTTCGAATTACAAGGATTGGTTCTTTTTGGATTTTTCAAAAACGTCCTCCTACGGTGATAATTTCTGGTATGAAGGCTGGGAAGGGAATTATGATTTAGTGAAATTAAATCTAAAAAATTCTCAGGTTCAGGATTATTTATTACAATGCGTCGAATATTGGATTGATGAATTTGGACTTGACGGATTGCGTCTAGATGTGGCATACTCCCTAGAATATGAGTTTGTTCGTCGGTTAAGAATGCTTTGTAACCACAAAAAGCAAGATTTTTGGCTTCTTGGAGAACAAATTCACGGAGATTACAATTTGATGGTTAATGAAACCATGTTGCACTCCGCTACCAATTATGAATGCTATAAAGGGATGTATTCCAGCTTTAATAGCAATAATTTGTTTGAAATAAGTCATTCTCTGAATAGGCAGTTTGGAAATGAAGACTGGTGTCTGTACAGAGGAAAGCATCTTTTTAATTTTGTAGACAACCATGACGTATCAAGAATTTCGTCCTTGTTACAAAATAAGAATCATGTACCTTTGATTTATGGGTTATTATTTGGGATTCCAGGAATTCCATGTATCTACTATGGAAGTGAATGGGGAGAACAGGCTGATAAGAGTCAGGGAGATCAGGCTCTTCGAATCGAGGTGGAAAAACCTTTGTTTAATGAGCTAACTGAATTCATTGCAAAACTTGCATGGTTGAAACAAAAGAACCCAATATTAAATTATGGAGATTACCGATCCATCTTTTTAACAAACAAACAATGTGTTTTTCAAAGACAATTAAATGGGAGTCGTATTCT
>CANRGO010000032.1 GCA_947630125.1 uncultured Lachnospiraceae bacterium
TGGAATTGTGGTAATTCCTTTGTCATTGCAAGAGCTTCTTCAATATCATAATCGATAAATTCTCCATTACGATATCCTACTACACGATTGCTTTTTCCCTGACTTAGTAAATCAGCAGCATAAACACCCATCATGGAAGCATAGAAGCGATCTTTACAGGTTGGTGATCCACCACGCTGCATGTAACCTAAAATCGTTGCTCTGGTTTCTATACCCGTAGCAGCTTCAATTCTTCTTGCCATAGAGGTTGAATGCCCAATACCTTCTGCATTGATAATAATATGATGGCTTTTGCCTTGTTTACGATTGTTGATAATGTTATTTACAATGGTTTGTTCATTGTAATCATATTTTTCTGGAAGTAAAATGTCTTCTGCTCCGTTTGCAACGCCACACCAAAGGGCAATATAACCTGCATTTCTACCCATAACTTCAATAATACTGCAACGTTCATGGCTGGATGAGGTGTCACGAACCTTATCAATCGCATTCATAGCGGTATTGACTGCGGTATCAAACCCAATGGTATAATCAGTACATGTAATATCAAGATCTATGGTTCCTGGAATTCCTACGGTGTTGATTCCAAGGCGTGCTAATTCCTGAGCTCCGCGATAAGAACCATCTCCTCCAATTACAACCAATCCATCGATTCCATGTTTTCTGCAGATTTCAGCTCCTTTTTCCTGTCCCTCTTTTGTACGAAATTCCGCACAGCGAGCAGTTCCAAGAATGGTACCTCCACGTTGTATAATATCAGAAACATCTCGTTTCCCCATGTCAAATATTTCTTCGTTTAAAAGGCCCTGATATCCTTTTTTAATTCCTTTAACTTTTAATCCATTAGCAAGGGCTTTTCGTACAACTGCTCGTATTGCTGCATTCATACCGGGTGCATCTCCACCACTTGTTAAGACCCCAATTGTTTTAATTTCTTTGGTCATAGAAACCTCCTGTTTCGTTATCGCTTTTTATTCTATACCTATTTATTTTCTTTTTCAATCTTTTCATGATACAAACAGGCTTTGCTGTTCATTTTTTAGACCAGCTTAATGTTTTCTTCACCAAAGGTAGTCGAAAGTGTTCGAAGTAATGCTGCATTTGCATCGATGTTTCGACTGCTTGGAAGACTCTTCATCATCTTAGTTTCTTCTATATAGATGGCAACCTGATCTTTCCCCTCGGAATCATGTAACAGTTCATATAATTTATCTTTTCCCGATTCATAATCAGCTGTTTGCTTAAATTTCACCCAAAGCTTTCTTGGAAGTTCCTCAAAGGCAGTGATTTTCTCGCAAATAATTTTTCCATCTCGGTCTTCCTCAATGGAAGCTCTTCCTTTGACAAAAATCTTTCCATCTTCCACAAGTTTTGCCGCATTCTTTTCATAGTCTTTTGGAAATACGATGATTTCTACGGTACCAACCAAATCTTCCAGAGTTAAAAAGGCCATTACCTTATCGTTTCTGGTATATTTGATTTTTTTGTCTGCGATCAGTCCACCTACCACAACGGATTCTCCATCGTGAACCTTGGCTTCTCCAGTCTCTTCATCCAGGGTAAAATCAACGGTGGTAGAGGTAATATGTTTCCGCCATAAGGCTTCATATTCCTGCAACGGATGTCCACTGACATAGATTCCAAGCACTTCTTTTTCAAAAGCCAGCATAATATCTTTGGTATATTCACCCACATCTGGCAACCGAATTTCAAAGTCTTCTTTTTCCTCCTCGGTAGCCAAATCAAATAAGGTCATCTGACCTGCCATAGAAGATTTTTTACTTTGATTTACTTTATCCATAATCTGAACATAAACACTCATAAATTGTTTTCTTGTGCCTTGAAGACTATCAAAGGCACCCGCTTTAATAAAGCTTTCAATGACACGTTTGTTTACATCTTTTTCCGCCATACGGGTTATAAAGTCGTTGAGATTACGGAACGCACCTTGCTGAGCCCGGTCTTCTACTAAGGCATCAATAATGGGACGCCCCACACCTTTGATTGCTGTAAGCGCATAGCGAATTCCATGATCTTGCACAGAAAAAGTAACTTCCGAATGATTTACATCAGGTGGCAGGATTTGAATATTCATGGAGCGACAGGTTAAAATGTATTCTGCTACCTTGGATGGATTGTCAATCACAGAGGTCATGAGTGCTGCCATAAATTCCACTGGATAATAATATTTTAAATAAGCAGTCTGATAAGAAACCACTGCATAACAAGCTGCATGGGATTTATTAAAGGCATACTTTGCAAAATCCATCATTTCATCGTAGATTTTCCCAGCAATCTTTGGATCAATTCCGATGGCTACACAACCAGGAACGTCTTCTTCCGGGTTTCCATAAACAAAATTTTCCCGTTCCTTCTCCATGACCGATTGTTTTTTCTTACTCATGGCACGACGAACCAAATCGCTTCGCCCTAAAGTATAACCACCCAGATCTCGAACGATCTGCATAACCTGTTCCTGATACACAATACAGCCATAGGTTGCTTTCAGTATTGGTTCCAGTTGAGGCGTCAGATAAGTTATCGACCCATGGTTATTCTTTCCTGCGATATATCTTGGAATAAAATCCATAGGACCTGGACGATATAAAGAAATCCCCGCAATAATATCTTCCAGATTCTGAGGCTTTAACTCCTTCATAAAGTTCTTCATTCCAGCACTTTCCAACTGAAAGATACCATCGGTTTTTCCTGTGCCAATGGAATGGAGTACATCCTTATCATCATAATCTATGGTTTCCATTTCCAGAGGTTTTCCAGTGGTTTTTTCGATGATACGAACTGCGTTCTGAATGACAGTCAGGGTTCTAAGTCCCAAGAAGTCCATTTTCAAAAGCCCTAGTTCTTCTAGTGTCGTCATTGGAAATTGGGTGGTAACCGAACCATCACTTCCTCTGGAAAGAGGCACAAATTCATCCGCACTTTTCTGACAGATGACAACCCCAGCTGCATGCATGGAAGTATGTCTTGGAAGACCTTCCAGACGTTTGCTCATATCGATTAAAAACTGAATCTGCTCATCATTTTCATAGGCTTTTTTCAGTTCTGGATTCATGGTAAGAGCTTTTTCAATGGTTATATTCAATTCATTGGGTATCATTTTTGCAATCTGATCCACAGAGGCATAGGGTAAGTCCATGGCTCTTCCCACATCACGGATAACACCTTTTGCAGCCATGGTTCCAAAGGTTACAATCTGAACCACCTTATCTGCTCCATATTTATGCCCCACATAATCAATTACTTCCTGCCTTCTTTCATAGCAGAAATCAATATCAATATCGGGCATGGAGATTCGTTCTGGATTTAGAAAACGTTCAAATAGAAGCTGATAACGAATGGGGTCAATGTCGGTGATTGCAAGGCAATAGGAAGCTATACTTCCTGCGGCAGAACCCCTGCCCGGCCCAACCATAATCTGATTTTCTCTGGCATAGCGAATGAAGTCCCAAACAATTAAAAAATAATCCACATAGCCCATACTTTGTATGGTTTGCAGCTCAAATTCAAGGCGTTCCTTATAAGAGTCTTCCGTGTTTGGATAACGTCTCTCTAAGCCTTCGTAGCAGATTTTTTTCAAATAAGAAAAAGCATCATAACCCTCTGGCACTGGATATGCTGGTAATTTGGTAACTCCAAATTCTATAGTTACATTACAACGATCTGCAATTTTCTGGGTATTTTCAACTGCTTCCATGGCATACGGAAATAATTGCAACATTTCCCGCTCGCTCTTCACATAATACTGACCACCCTCATAACGCATACGATCTGGATCCGTAACTTTCTTCGCTGTCTGAATGCAAAGCAGAATATCATGAGGTTTGGCATCTTCTTTATTGGTATAATGCACATCGTTGGTAGCCACCAAAGGAATTAGTAATTCCTGGCTCATTGACATCAGCGTCATATTTACAGTCTTCTGTTGCGGAATTCCATGGTCCTGTAATTCCAGAAAAAAGTTTCCTTCTCCAAAGCAATCCTGATATTTTAGCGCAACTTTCTTGGCTTCATCTACCAGTCCCTTTTGAATATATCGCTGAACCTCTCCACCTAAGCAGGCAGAAAGAGCAATGATTCCTTCATGAAATTCTCTTAAGACTTCGATATCTACCCGCGGCTTATAATAGAAGCCTTCCGTAAAACCACGGCTGACGATCTTCATTAGATTGGCGTAGCCTGTATTATTTTCTGCCAGCAGAACCAGATGATGATAGCGTTCTTCACCACCCGTTAGTTCTTTATCGAATCTGGAATTAGGAGCAACATAAACCTCACAACCGATGATGGGTTTGATTCCTTCCGCAACGGCTGCTTTATAAAAATCAATCACACCAAACATAACACCGTGATCCGTGATCGCTGCACTGTTCATGCCCAGTTCTTTCACTTTTTTCACGTATTCTTTAATTTTATTTGAGCCATCCAAAAGGCTATATTCTGTGTGGACATGTAAGTGTGTAAAAGCCATAGGTACTCCTTTCTTAAACAAAAAAACAGGGATAGGTTACTTTCACCTATCCCTTCCATTCTATAAATATTTTTTCAGTACGTCAACCTTATCTAATGCTTCCCAAGGTAAATTCAGGTCATTTCTACCAAAATGACCATATGCTGCTGTTTGTCTGTAAATTGGTTTTCTAAGTCCCAACATCTGAATGATGCCTGCTGGACGAAGATCAAAACTCTCACGTACAATTTCAACCAGTTTTTCATCGCTTAACACACCGGTTTCAAAGGTATCTACCATGATAGACATAGGATGTGCAACACCGATTGCATAGGAAAGCTGAATTTCACATTTCTCAGCCAATCCCGCTGCTACAATATTTTTTGCTACATAACGAGCTGCATATGCTGCACTTCTGTCAACTTTGGTACAGTCTTTTCCTGAAAAAGCACCGCCGCCGTGACGAGCATAGCCACCATAGGTATCAACTATAATCTTTCTTCCTGTAAGTCCACTATCTCCATTTGGTCCACCAATAACAAAACGTCCCGTAGGATTAATGTAAAATTCAGTTCTATCATCGATCATGTCTTTTGGAAGAACTACATCAAAAATGTGTTTTTTCACATCTGCATGGATTTGTTCCTGACTTACATCTTCACTATGCTGAGTTGATAATACAACAGCTTCTAGACGGAATGGTTTCCCATTTTCATCATATTCTACAGATACCTGACTTTTTCCATCTGGTCTTAAATATTCTAAAGTTCCATCTTTACGAACTTCGGTCAAACGTTTTGTTAATTTATGAGCAAGCGCAATAGGATATGGCATAAATTCTGGTGTTTCATTGCTTGCATATCCAAACATCATTCCCTGATCTCCAGCACCGATATGCTCGATTTCATCATCTGTTAGTTTACCCTGCATCTTTGATTCCAATGCTTTATCAACGCCCATGGCAATATCGGTAGACTGTTTATCAAGTGCTACCATAACTGCACAGGTATTTGCATCAAATCCATGAGCTGAATCTGTATATCCAATCTCATTAACGGTTTTACGTACGATTGCCTGAATATCTACAATCGCTTTGGTTGTTACTTCTCCCATAACCAATACAAAGCCTGTATTGGTACAAGTTTCACAGGCAACCCTTGACATTGGGTCCTGCTCTAATAATGCGTCTAATACTGCATCAGAGATGGCATCACACATTTTGTCTGGATGTCCTTCTGTTACTGATTCTGAAGTAAATAATCTTTTTTCCATATAAATCACCTTTCTGCTTTCTAAGCTAAAAAAAAGTCCGCGAATAAGCGGACTTGATAGACGAATCAAATGCCCTCTTATTGTTCGAATTATCGCTCAGGTTGGCACCTTCCATAACGGGGTTGCCGTGGCTTCACAGATCCTTTGTATCTCCACCACTCTGAATAAGAAGTTACTATGAAATTATTGTTATGGACATAGAATATCTTAAAATTCTGCCCTTGTCAATAATTTTTGCTTATCGCTGAATTTGTTGACATTATGTATAAAAGAATCTATAATTTCATTAGCAAACTAGTGAGGTTTCCCAATGAAAAGAATAATTACAGCAAGTCTGATTCCCGGAATGATAACCTCCGAGGATGTTTATACCTATAATGACCAGCTTATTTTACCAAAAGGTCATGTGCTAACAGATAAAACCATTACAAAATTAGAGTTTTTCTCTATTATTAATGTCTTAATCGAGAATGACCACTTACTGGAACGGAAGTTTCGAGATATTGAAACTCCATATTCCGATCGAGTTAAAAAGAGTGATGGCTACAAACGTTTTGTTAAACGCTTTGATATGGAACGGCAGTCTTTTAAAATTACCATTAATGATTTGGTAGAGCGCAATCTTCCAGTTGATACAACGGCTCTTTATGAAAAAACGATTGCTCTTCTCGACGAGGAAAACTCAAAACTTAGTTACTTTGATATTCTTCATAATCTTCGCACTTATGATGATCCAACCTATGCCCATTCCATTAACGTAGGTTTGATTTGTCACGTACTTGCCAGATGGATGAAATATTCTCCAGAAGATGTAAAAACTGCAACTCTTTGTGGTTTGTTTCATGATGTAGGGAAACTTATGATTCCAGAAGAAATTTTGAATAAACCAGGCAAATTAACCGCTGCTGAATTTACCGTCATAAAAACGCATACCTCTGAAGGTTATAAATTATTAAAGGACAATAGTCTTGGTGCTCATATAAAAAACTCTATTTTAATGCATCACGAACGCTGCGATGGAAGTGGCTATCCACTTGGATTAAAAGCTGCCAAAATTGACAACTTTGCCAAAATGGTTGCCATTGCTGATCTCTATGATGCCATGACCTCCCCTCGAGTTTATCGTGGTCCTATGTGTCCATTTCAGGTAGTCGAAGAATTTGAACGAGAAGGTTTACAAAAGCATGATCCAAAAATGATTCTTGTCTTCTTGGAAAATGTTGTAAATACCTATTTACAGAACCGAGTAAAGTTAAGCAATGGCTTGGAAGCAGATGTGATTTTTATCAATCACGATCATCTGGCAAGACCAACCGTACGAAGTGGCAATCAATTCATTGATTTAGCCGAAGAACAAACTATTGAAATTGAAGCATTAATTTAAACCATAAAAATAGCGACTCTGTGGAATCTACCACAGGGTCGCTTTTTCTCATCCTACTTTTAATCTAAATTTACGAAGTTCTCTTTCGTTGTTTACTTTTTCAATTTGAGCACCAAGGCTACGGAGTTTTAAATGGAAGTCTTCATAACCGCGTTCGATATAATTAATATCTTCCACCACAGATATTCCGTCTGCTGTCAGTGCTGCTATCACAAGTGCTGCTCCTGCTCTAAGGTCTGGAGAGGATATGGTAGCTCCTGTATATTTGGCAACGCCATTGATTACCGCAGTGTTTCCCTCAACATTGATATCTCCACCCATACGAGTCAACTCATCCACATACTTAAAGCGATTTTCAAAAATACTTTCTGTCACAATACTGGTACCTGTGGACAATCCCAAAAGCACTGCCATTTGTGGCTGCATATCTGTGGGAAAACCTGGATATGGAAGGGTCTTTAACTGTGTATGTGAAAGGGTTTTGGTTGCAACAACACGAATCGCATCATCAGACTCTTCAATTTCACAGCCTATTTCAAGTAGTTTCGCTGCTATGGATTCTAAATGCTTTGGAATTACATTTTTAATGGTAATATCACCTTTTGTAGCCGCAGCAGCAACCATAAAAGTACCAGCCTCAATCTGATCCGGAATAATGGTATAGGTTGTTTTATGTAAGCGTTCTACACCTTTGATACGTACAACATCAGTACCAGCGCCTTTGACATTAGCCCCCATACTATTTAAAAAGTTGGCTAAATCAACTACATGAGGTTCTTTCGCTGCATTCTCAATCACGGTTGTACCATCCGCCATAGCCGCTGCCATCATAACATTGATGGTTGCGCCAACGGATACTTTATCCATATAAATATGACATCCTTTTAACTCTGTGGCTTCGGTAATAATAAAACCATGTTCAATTTTAACCTCTGCTCCAAGTGCACGAAATCCTTTGATATGCTGATCAATGGCACGAATTCCAATGTTACAGCCTCCTGGAAGTGGAACTTCAGCTTTTTTATAACGTCCTAGTAAAGCACCAATCAGATAATAACTGGCTCTGATTTTTTTAATAAAATCATCTTCAATCACTAAGCCATGAATATGATTTCCATTAATCTTAACGGTGTGTCTGTCAACTCTGGTTATATTGACACCGATACTTTCCATCGCCTGAATAAGTACGTTAATATCACACACGTCTGGCAAATTTTCAATTGTAACTGTTTCTTCTGACATAACAGAAGCAGCTAAAATTGCAAGTGCTGCATTCTTAGCTCCTCCAATTTCAACTTCTCCAACCAAAGGGTTACCACCCTTAATTGCGTATTGTTCCATATTTTAACCTCTGATATCTATTCGATCTGACGAAATTTTCTTATTTAAACCATCAGGGAAAGCCACTATTTAGCATGTGCATTCCGTGCAAGTTATATGGAGATTATACCACAAAGTTTTTATTTGTAAATGGTTTTACTATTCCTACTAATCCAAATACTTAAGAGGATTTACCTGAACGCCATTAATAAGGATTTCAAAATGTAAATGTGGCCCTGTACTAATACCACTATTTCCACTCAGAGCAATCTTATCTCCTTGAGAAACATATTGTCCGGATTTCACTAAAACCTTGCTTAAATGTCCATAGCGAGTCTGTCTTCCATCTGCATGGTTGATGAAAACCACATAACCATAGCCACTCGCCCATCCTGCTTTTGCAACAGTTCCACCGCTGGATGCAAACACACTGGTACCGGTAGGTATCGACCAGTCTATCCCTTTATGATAGGTAGATGCACCTCTTGTAGGAGCTGATCTCTTTCCAAAACCAGAAGACAATCTTCCGCCTGAAATAGGTTTGATATAGGTTGGTGGTGTTATCGTTCCACGTTCCACAATCTTAGGAACCGCTTCCATAACCACTTCCTGTTTTAAGATTTCCCTACTCATTTCATATTCATTTCTGAAACTTACAACAGCAACTACCTTACGATATCCGCTGGAAGGCTCCTGCAAAACTTTGGTTTGTGTTGTATACCAGCTATCATTATCCACATAAATAATGTCTGCATCATAAGTTTCCTCATAATACATTTCTTCTTTTCGAATCACGGATAGTTCAGGTTCTGGAATTGTAATAATTAACTCATCCCCAACACGTATGGTTACGAATTCGTCTGCAAATTTATTCAGTTCAATTAATTTTTCTAATGTGAGATTGTTACTAACTGCAATTCCTGAAAGTGTATCACCTGCAACTACTTCATAAATCTGATTCTTTTCCTGTTCCTTGGTTACCACTTCTACAGCTTGTTCAAGCAAAGTAAGTGATTCATCCAGCAAATAAGACTCCACCACTTCTACGGTATCCGAATACGACAAATCAACTAGTCCAAGTTCAAAGTCCGAAAATTCCTTTTCTTTTTCTGGCTCTACCTGGTCAAACATCTCATCAATAGCAGATTCTATACCAGCACCTTCATTATATACTTCTTTTTCTTCCTCAAGCACGGTTGCTTTCTTATACACATTGGCTGAAAGAACATTTAACTCTCTGTTTGGATCTAAGGTAAGTTCCACATCATATTCATTTTCTAAATCAAAACGCTGTAATGATGCACGCAAAAGTTGAATAACTTCTTCTGCACTGGATAAATTCACGGAGTAATCATCGATTTTGATGGTATAGGAACGTTGTAACGTTTTCTTAATATCTTTCCGCAACACATTTGCCATGCGGCTGATAACAGTATCCTCAGAATCAACCTTTCCATAGATTACTTCACTTCCCTGATAACTTACTTGTGTCTCGATCAGAATAATATCCTCGTAATTACGAGCTACCCTTGCTCTGGCTTGCATTAATAAAGGGTCAATCTCCTCCACGCTGGACACCACCCCTACTTCACTTCCATTTACATAAACCTGGAATATATTGTTTCCTGTTTTCTCAAATTCTACAAAACTTGGAAACAGAAATGCTGCTATAAAAATCACCCAAACTGAAGTTTTGATTCTGGTGATACGTAATCGTTTGTAATATTTTGTAAAAAGTCTCATGCTAATCCTTCTGATCTTTTTTATCGTAAAAATCGCTTATTATTTGTAACAATTTTGTAACATTCTAATAATATCAGCATTTATTTTGCTTGTAAAGAGAAAGCCTTACTTTTTTTTCACACTATAGCCAAATGTTCCCAGTTTTTCATTTAAGGTATAATATTCTCCATGTGAATATACAATAGGATCCGATGCAGAAAGATGAAATTTCCCTTTTTCATCCATATAGGCATCGTCCACATGTACCGCAACTACTTCTGCAAGAAACATATGATGAGAACCCAGCTCTTTGATTTCGGTCACTTTACATTCAATATTAACAGGACTTTCTTTAATTAAAGGAGCATTTACGATATCTGCTTTTAAAGGTGTGAGATTCATTTTTTTGAATTTATCCACATCTCTTCCACTTTTTACCCCGCAATAATCGGTTGCATAAGCTAAGTCCTTCGTAGTCAGATTGATTACAAATTCTCCTGAATCTTTTATCATCTGATAACTAAATCGTTCCGGACGAATGGATATACTAACCATGGGCGGATTGGTATTCACCGTTCCCGCCCATGCTAAGGTAATAATATTTTGTTTTCCATCTGCATCTTGTGCACTAACCATAACCACGGGCAACGGATATAACATATTCCCTGGTTTCCAAGTTTGTTTCGCCATATTTATCACTTCATTTCTATTATTTTACTTCATTATATAGTAACTTTTTAAAAAGGAAGAAGTCCAAGTTGATTTAGCACAAAAAGTGCAATGTTTGCCAATCCAAGTACAGATGCAACACATAAGGTTGTAATAAGAAGTGGCTTCAATCCTCTGACTTTTGTTGTCAATTCTTCATTGCGAACCGTCAATGCTTCGGTCTGTACTTTTAATTCTTCCACAAGCGCTGCCTGAACATTACGGTACACTTTTACATTTTCTTTATGAACAAAATCTTCTGCTTTTTGAAAAGAAAGTTCTGACTTTTTGTAATTTTCTTCTATGGTTTCTTGTATCTTCGCAACTAGATCTTCTTTTTCCTGATCTTTTAGTTGCACCTTATCCAGACTCTCTTTTGTTAACTGAGTTACTGAATTCATAATTTCAACATTCTTCAGATTTAATTTCCTCATTTCCTGCAAAAGTTGATCATACTGCTGCATTTGTTCTTTCATTCTCTGCATTTCCATAGCTTCCGCCTGTGAATTTGCTTTGATCAAATCTCCTGCGTTAAATTTCTGAGCAAGCTTATCCATAAAGTTATCCATTATTTTTCCTCCAAACATCATAGTCCGTCCACTTTCATAAATCCAAAACGCCCATAGTTTCTCTAGATAGTTTAGCATTATTCTCTATTCTTTACAACCAGTTTTACTCTTCATTTTACTACGTCTTCTTGATTTATTATAAGGTACTTCACAACCTGTGTTCATTCATTTGTACTTATTTTATCGCATTTTATTTGTTACATTTGTACAAGTATGCATAATTATTCAATGTATAAATTGTTTGTTTTCACAAATATTAACGATATCTTTACCATTCGTTCATATTTTGTTCACATATTATTGCTATACTTTACTTAGGTTAAAATTTTAGGAAATGGCTCGTGTACTTCACAACTATTATAAAATTTTTTCATAATTGCCTGGAGCCAACACTCCAGGCACTCCTCATATATGGGGCTTTTTTTATGTGTGGAAGTTGGTTGCTGGTTATAATTCTTGTTCGTCTTTTGCGGTCTTTGTCGATCTTTGTCGGTCTTTGTCGGTTGACATAATTTGTTGACAACGCCTGTTATTCTCAATTTTTTCTTATTCTACATTTGTAATTGGACAATTACATCACTTTTTTTCTATTTGTCCAAATTCTAGCATCTATTATAAGCAACACTTATCTTTACAGTTTGTAGCCATAAGAAAAGCACTCTAATTTGTCCAGGATCTGGCAATTTCGAGTGCTTTTTTAGCAAATTTAAGTTTTTTAGTTTGTGTTTTGGACAATTCCGTTTATTTTGTTGTTTATTGTCCAAAGAGCTAGAAAAAGCTAGCTTGCTTGCTTGCTTGCTTTGTTCTTTGACTACTTATAACTTTCTTCAAAATCTCTGGCAAACTTTTGAATTTCATCATTTAAAGATAGCATTCTGGCATCAAGTTCTGAAACCATCTTGGCACATTCCACTAATTCTTCTCGAATAAAATCTGGTGCATTTCCCTCAAACTTATAATGAATTTTGTGTTCTAAGCTAGCCCAAAAATCCATTGCAACTGTTCGAATTTGAATTTCGACTTTCACATCAAGGATTCTGTCTGTTAAGAAAATGGGGACTGTAACTATCATATGATAACTTTTATAACCACTAGGTTTCGGATTCTTAATATAATCCTTCACTGAAAGAACTCGAATATCGTTCTGCGCTCCTAGCATTTCTGCTATTCGATAAATATCAGAAGTAAACGAGCAAATAACTCGAATCCCAGCAATATCATTGATATAACGAACCATATTTTCGATGGTTGATTCATATCCGTTTTTCTTTAATTTTTTGACAATACTCTCGGATGTTTTGAGTCTACTTTTAATATGTTCAATTGGATTATAGCTATGAACATGCTGAAACTCATCATTTAATATTTCTAACTTAGTACCAATTTCCTTTAAGGCAGATGTGTAAACGAAGATTACTTCCTTCCAGCTATCTACCTCACTATTACGCTCTGGTAAAAATTCCATCTTATAGTTCTCCATGTTTTTCAATTGTAAAAAACTTTTTAAAGGTTAGATTCCTGTATGTTGGCTTCTTCACTTTTCTATTTTTCCCACAGATAATTATAACATAGTTTACAAAATTTAGGTTGATTTTATAGTTTTTTTATAACAAATCATGAATTTTTTTATAACAATTGTCACTGAAGTTATTCTTCTACTATTTTCTTGAAAACATTTTAATAATCGCTAGCAATACTACTGCTCCTACAAAAGATACAAGTAAACTCCATAAATTAAAGCCAGTTACTCCCGCACCACCTAAGAAGTTAAATATGAATCCTCCTATGAATGCGCCTAGAATACCCACAACTATATTACCAAATATACCCATTTTATTATTACTTCCAGTCAAAATACTCGCTAACCATCCAGCAATTCCACCCATTACTATCCAACTTAATAGTCCCATATTATCATCCTCACTTATTCAACGTGTTTGTCCATAGTTTCATTTTTTCAGCTACTTAATCCTTTAAATTCTAACTTGCTGTTCATACTCATATCATCCTCGCAATCTGCCGCACTCATCGGCTTATAACTTAATGAAAGCATATTAAATGGATTACAATTTGTAGAAAACACTCTACACCTTATATTACTTCACCTTTAAAATATAAGCAAGTTAAATAGAAACATTGATTCATAACATATCCTCTTTATAAAAATTATGATATAGTAATAAAGTATTTTTAATTACAATCCGAAAGGAGAATTCTTATGTTCCGCTTATGGGCCAAAATCTGGAAAGACAATCGCATGCTTAAAGATATGGTAGTCATCAACGAACAAGATGAAACGCGCACCAAAAAAATATTTCATGCAATCGAAGAAATCTGTCTTCAGTTTGATTTAAGCAAGCCAATTTGGTTAGATGCAACCGTTGCAGATTTTAAAAAACATAGTAAAACAAGATTTTCAAAAGATAATTTTATCGATCAAATTGAGTTTGATTTTTTGGAAATACAAGTAATCGAAGAAGATTAAGGGAATTTTTCCTTAATCTTTTTTAATGTATTGACATACTCTTTCTCTTGTTATAGTATGAATTATGTCTTCACGTAGTAATGATAACTACATGATAACTTGTAACTTGATTTTATTTCCAGGAGGTGTATTTTATGCAAATTACTATTCGAGAACCAGGTAGCGCAATTACTCACTTTATCGCCATGATGATGGCTGTATTTGCCTCAACCCCTTTATTAATCAAAGCTGCCACCACATCCGGCTGGCTGAATTTTATAGCAATGGTAATCTTTATGTTAAGCATGATTCTTTTATATGGAGCCAGTGCAACTTATCATAGTGTAAATGTAAAAGATAAGGTACTAAAAGTTTTCAAAAAAATTGATCATATGATGATATTTGTTTTAATTGCTGGCTCTTACACACCTGTTTGCTTAATCGTATTAGGTGGAAAATTAGGTTATCAACTACTAGCATTGGTTTGGGGCATTGCAATCTTTGGAATGGTAATCAAAGCGTTTTGGGTAACTTGTCCAAAATGGTTTTCTTCAGTCATTTACATCGCCATGGGTTGGGTCTGCGTTCTAGTATTTCAAAAACTTCTAGCCACCTTAGAACCAGCAGCTTTTATGTGGTTACTGGCAGGAGGTATTATCTATACTATAGGCGGCGTTATTTATGCATTAAAACTTAAAATTTTCAACTCCAAACATTTACACTTTGGATCTCATGAAATCTTCCACTTATTTGTTATGGGTGGTAGCATCTGCCACTTTATCTTTATGTTTCTCTATGTTGCATAAGGAATTTTGGATAATAAATGCCAAATAATTTCCAATTGTCCAAAAAAATTTTTTTTACAAAGAAAAAACACGCAAATCTGCTTATTTAGGCTGGATTTTGCGTGTTTTCTTATGTTATATATCAAAATCCTCTTACCCCTTCAATCTCAAGCAGTTTTAGCTTCGTACCAAGTCCGCCTGCGTAGCCGACAAGACTCTTATTGGCTCCAACCACACGATGGCAGGGAATCAGAATGGGAAGGCAGTTGTTGTGATTTGCCATACCTACAGCACGACAGGCCTTAGGATTTCCTATGGCAATGGCAATATCCTGATAGCTGCAGGTTGTCCCATAGGGAATCTTTAAAAGAGCCTGGTATACCTCTTGCTGAAAGGCAGTTCCTTGCATAAGATAAGGAAACTGAAATTCTTTTCTTGTTCCTTCAAAATACTCCTGTAATTGAGTTTTTACAATCTGATGCAGTTCCAAAACAGATGAATTATCAGAGAAAACATCCTGTTCGAAAGAATCTGCACGCTCCCCTTCAAATCGTAGTTCTAATAACTGGATTTGATTGGTAACGATTCGAATCCTTCCAATAGGTGAGGACATGATAGAGTCGTATGTAATTTCTTGATTGGTTTTCACGTTATTTTTCATTGGAACCTAGCTCTCTAACTGAATCTCTTAAGGTGAGAGTTGCAGGAAATACTTTATGCTGATGTTCTTCTAGTCCATCAATTACTTTAAACAATTGTTTGATGGTTTCCAAAGCCATGATGTCAATGGGCTGAGCCATAGTTGTCAGAGCTGGATGATAAAACTGCCCCATTTCAATGCCATCATAACCGATGACCGAATAATCTTTTGGCACTTCATATCCCGCATCAAATAGTGCTTTACAACTTCCAATTGCCATATTATCTGAAATGGCAAACACCGCAGTAAAATCTTCTTTTCTGGCTAACAATTCATTGGTCAGGTCATAACCATTCTTCAAGGAATAATCAATATGTTGTTCATGCATACAGCAAATCAGATTTTCATTCACTGGAATATGATTATCACTGTGCGCCTTTAAATATCCATCCAAACGTAATTTACCAATACTGATATCTGAAAAAGGAGCTGACAGAATCGCAATCTTTTTATGACCTATTTTAATTAAGTAGTCCACCACCTGATAACTTTCTTTAAAGTCATCCACGGATATAGAAGAATAGGTGTGTTTTCCTATGGTTTCAGGAGCTCCTCCAATGGTACTTAAAACAAAGGGAACCTGGAGTTTTGCAAGTTTTTCTTCCGCATGACTAAAGTATCCACCTAAAAAAACAATTCCGCGAAGTCTTTTTTCCTTCACAAGTTCCAGGGCTACATCCACTTCATCTTCGTTAAAGTCAACATGATGAAGCACCAGTGAATACTTACGCTTTTTGATTTCCTCTTCCATAATTTTAATCATATTACTAAAGAAGGGATTGGTAATTCCTTTTACCAGAACTGCAATGGATTTTGCATCTATGCGCTTTAAATTCCTAGCGCTATTGTTAGGTATATAATTCATTTCTTTAATGGTCTTTGTAATAAGAGCCTTGGTTTCAGGATTAATATCAGGGTGATTGTTTATGGCTCTGGATACTGTGCTAACTCCTACTCCGCAAATCTGTGCTATGTCTTTGATTGTAATTTCTACCATGGAGTATTCCTTTCTTGCAAAATGCATTATTTAAACTATAAAATGCTTCTGCAATTTTGTCAATTTAGCCTTTTACTGCACCGGCTACCACACCCTCAATAATATATTTCTGGCAGAATAGATAAAAAATAACAATGGGAATAATCGAAAGCACAAGCAAGGCCATCATCGCACCCATATCCTTGGAACCATAGGATCCAATTAAATATTGCACGGCAACTGGTATGGTCTTAAACCTGGTACTAATTCCAATAACTAAGTAAGGAAGTAAATAATCATTCCAGATCCACATCGCATTTAAAATTGCAACCGTGATTGCGGTTGGCTTTAAGATAGGTAGAACAACCTGAAAAAAGGTCTGCAATGGGTTACAGCCATCAATCATGGCTGCTTCTTCAATTTCAATTGGAATGGATTTGATAAAACCTGTAAACATAAAGACAGAAAGGCCAGCACCAAATCCAACATATAACATGACCATGCCCAGAGGATTGTTTAGTTTTAAGGAATCTGCAAGTTTTGACATGGTGAACATTACCATCTGAAATGGAACAATCATAGAAAACACAAACATATAATAAATTATAGAAGAAAATTTGGATTTCACACGAGTGATATAATACGCGGTCATGGAGGTGAAAAGTAAAATTCCAAGCACGGAACCAACTGTGATAAAAAGTGACCATCCAAAGGCAGAGAAAAATCCTGTTTTTTCTATTCCATTCAGATAATTGGTAAAGCCTGCAAAGGTTTCACTGGTTGGGAGGGCAAATGGATTGTCACTGATAAATAATTTCCCTTTAAAGGAGTTTAATAGTACAAATAAAACAGGTGTTAAAAATACGATTACTAAAATCACTAAGATACAGAAAATGAGTAGTTGAAATGGGGTGCTACGTTTTTTTATTGTTATTTGTTCCATTATTGTTCTACCTCCTTTTTCCTGGTGATTTGTAATTGCAATAAGGTAATCAGTGCAACCAGACAAAAGAAAATCACAGCTTTCGCCTGTCCAACTCCTTCAAAACCACTTCGTCCGTAAAAGGAATTGTAAATATCCAAGGCTAACATGGCTGTTTTTTTCGATGGAGCCCCTGCTGTTAATGCAAGGTTCTGATCAAATAATTTGAAACAATTAGAAACTGTTAAAAACAAACAAATGGTTATGGATGTCATAATCATAGGAATTTTTATTTTAAAAAGAGTCTGCATACTTGTTGCACCGTCTATTTTTGCTGCTTCAATCAGATCCAAAGGCACATTCTGAAGTCCTGCGATGTAAATAATCATCATGTATCCTATCATCTGCCAGTTCATTAAAATAACAAGCCCCCAAAAACCAAAGGTAGCATTTGCAATGAGTGTGGTCTGATATTGCACCAAAATGGCATTGATCATGGATTGCCAGATATATCCTAATATAATTCCGCCAATTAAGTTTGGCATAAAAAATACGGTACGAAACAGATTTGTTCCTTTAATTTTCTTAGTTAAAAGTACTGCCAAAATAAAGGCAAGCACATTAATGGACAACACAGCCACAAGCGCAAACTTTACAGTAAAAAAGAGTGCATTATGAAAATCTTCACTTGTGAGAGCCTTTATATAATTTTCTAGTCCAATAAATTTTGCATTGGTTACTGTTGTGAATTTACAAAAAGATAAATACAATCCCATCAAAAATGGAATTACAAATGCTACAAAAAAAGCAATTAGAGTAGGGAAGGTAAAAATCGCTACATATTTTCGAATGGTTTTTTCCATCAGGTTCATCCAGCCTTTCTATATCTCTAAGAACATTATGCCAGAGATTAAATATGGGTGAGGAAGAAAAGCTTCCCCACCCAATGAATACTTTTTCTATTCTGCTATTGCAGCTTTTTCTGCTGCCCACTGTGTAATTACAGTACTTTTCACATCATCCCAGGTAATAGATCCTGCTGCATATTCTAATAATGCTGATCCAAAATCATCTTTAAACTGTTGACTTGGGAAGGTGGTGAAATTCCAAGCAACACTTACTTTTGAAGAATCTGACATATAACGAATCACTTCTTTTGCAAGTGGATCTGTTGGTGTTTCATCTTCTGCAAAGGTATTGAAAGGAGCTATGAAACCAAGTTTGTTGGTAACTGCATCTTTTCCTGTTTCAGAAGAGAATAACCACTCAACAAAAGCGATAGAAGCTGCCTGATCTGCTTCTGAAACTTTTGAATTGATACAGAAGAAGTTTTCAGTACCGGTACATAAGCCTTGATTTTCTTCTCCTTCTACTCCTGTGTAGATAGGCATAAATTTAACGTCTGTTTCAGCTACAACATTTCCATCAACTCCTGAAATCTGTCCCCAGCCCCAGTTTCCATTTTGAACCATCGCAACTTTTCCAAGTGCAAATTCTGCCATGGAATCATCTACTGCTTTACTTCCCAATAAAGAAGGTTCTGTACAGGAATTGTTAATGTATAAATCAAAGATATTTTTAAAGTTATCGCCATAAGTAAATTCTAAAGCGTCTGTGTCAGTAATTGATTTTGCCTGATATTCATAATATACAGGAACATTAGCAAGATGTGTCTGCCATCTCCAGTCTTCCCCAGTTTTCAAAGAAGTAGAAGCAAATACTCCATCAATAACAAGGTCTGCTTTTTTTGCTGTCATATCTTCAACAACTGCTTTTAACGTAGCATAGTTATTGATTTCATCCATGGATGTGGCAAGTGCACCTTCCATAGCAAAATACTTGCTCATAATTGCGTTATTGTAAATAATTCCGTAACCTTCAACAACATAAGGAATACCAAATACTCCGCCATCTTTTCCAGTCACTGCAATGCTCTTATCTAGTAACCAACTGTATAATTTGGTATCAGATAAATCTAAGCAGTAGTCCTGCCAGGTATTATAACCTATTGGTCCATTAATCTGGAATAAGGTTGGTGCATCTGTTTTTGCAACTTCTGATTTTAATGTTTCTTCATAAGTACCACTTGCTGCAGTTACAACCTTTACCGCAACTCCAGTTTCTTCCGTGTAGGCTTTTGCGATATCCTGCCATACCTGATCAACTTCTGGTTTGAAATTTAAGAAATACACTTCCCCTTTTCCATCATCTTTAGCGCCACAGCCCATCAGTAAGCTGGCAACCATCGCTACAGAAAGTACTGCACTTAACAACTTCTTTTTCATACAATTGTTCCTCTCTCTCTTCCCAATCATTGTTTCATATCCTCCCGTTGTTAGAAAATACACAGGTTTCAAAATAAAGTCTTCTACCTGAAAAACTCCTATTTCTGGAACTTGGTATCGTTATCGGTAACGTTTCCAACAACTTGTCTTAAACATAGCACAGCCTATTTCAAAATGCAATACACCATTTGTAACTTTGTTATAAATAGAAGAAAAATGTTGTTGATTTCTATGCATAATGCACAATATTATCTTATGTAGTTATGGAAGCTTTTTTACAGGAATTATTAGAAAAAATTATTGTCTACGCGGTTTTCTTATTTGAATATACCGGTGTTATTATCATCATTATTGCCTGTCTCAGAGGTATTATAAATTATTTCAAGCGCAACTCATAGTGTCTTTCCAGAACGAGATGAAGTGCATGGGAGTGGAAAGTAATTTTGTATACTAAAAAAGACTCAGCAATCTGCTAAGTCTTTTTGTTTGTTATAAGGTTGTCTGAAAGAATTCCAGAAGTTTCTTTGCTTCTGTCTCTTCCGATTCACCATTTACTTTAAGGGTAATGGTATGTCCACATTTGATGCCAAGACTCATGACCGCCATGATTTTGGATGCATCTACGATTTTATCATCTTTGATGATTTCTACTTTACTTTCATATCCTTGTACTTCTTTTACCAAAAGACCAGCGGGTCTTGCATGGATTCCAAGGGGATCTTTGATACAATAAGTGAATTGCTGCATAGGTTTATCCTTTATAAGTCATTACTCTTAGAGTAATCCAAAATGGTCTAAAGCTTTCTTGATTCCTTCATTAACCGGGGTATCTGTTATATAATCTGCTACTTCTTTCAAGTCTTTTTTCGCATGTCCCATCGCAATACCAATTCCAGCCATTTGCAACATTTCCATATCATTGCTTCCATCACCAAATGCCATTGTAATTGATCTATCTTTTCCATAATATTGTAAAACTTTTTCCATTCCACGAGCTTTGTGAATATCTTTACCAAAGATTTCTCCATGAGTTCCGTCCAGCATTTCAATAGTGCCTGGAAGAATTGTATATTCGTCTCCAAACTTTTCACTAATTTCTTTGATTTCAATTTTTGATTGAAAAAAAAGTAGTTTGTTAATGCCTTCTATCTCGTCCATGGATTTGCAAACCTCCATAATCGATATGAAAAAGTCAATTCCAGGAAGATGTAAATTTTTAAAAATGCTGACTTGCATATCATAATTTTCTTGCGTTGCATAGATTTTCTCATTAGTTTCAGCAAGATATAATATTTTATGCCTCTCAAAATAGCGAAAAAGTTCTGGTAAATTTTCAGACTCTAAAGGTTGATGAAATAAAACTTGATTTTCTACTTCCACGTAGCTTCCTGCAGAGCATATATATCCATCGAATGAAAGATCCCTTAGTTCTCTGGTTATCTCTCCCCTACTTCTGCCTGTACTAATGAATATTTTATGCCCTGATTTTTTTAAAACTTGTATTGCAGAAGCAGCACTTTCTACCAGTTCACCTTTTTGGTTAAACAATGTTCCATCTACATCAAAAAAAATAAATTTCTGCTCCATACAAACCTCGTTTCTACTTTTAAATATATATAATTTCTACTCCGCCAAAACTAACATCCCCAGTGATGATTACTACAGGCGCCTGAGAATCTCCACGGCGGTTTTTTTCCTGCATACTTCCAAAAGAAGTATCCACTTTGTCAATTACATTCCAGGTTTTTGGAATAAAGAGTTCTACCCCTGAAAAGGATACGTCCAAATGAATCTGGGCATGTCCGGACTGTATCAGCGCATTGTCAAAATATACCTTCATGGCACCAAAACTACATTCTATATCAGCGCGTTCAAAATTATCGGTGTTAATATACTTGATGGTTGAACCAAAACTCTGAGAGCAGCGAATTACATTTCCATCTTGTTCATTGATTACTTTGTCGTAGTGTTTGTCAGCTTTATTCTCAAAGTCAACACTCCACTCTCTTCCAAATTTACCATGTTTGTGATGACGAAAATGCCATCTGTCTGGTTTGAAAATCAGGTTTAATCCGATACTACCAAGTAGTGCAACAGCAAGTACTGGCCAGGGTGTTAAATCCTGAATCTGCAGTTCTTCTGCATAAATAATGGCTAAAAATGCTGCTGGAAACAAGATTCCTGAAAATTTCACTTTGATTACATTGCTGATAAGAATTCCTACTAAAATAACTGTTAAAATTACTTCGATAATACTAATTCCTACTAAAAATCCTAATTTACTAACTACGATGAGGGCAGCGGCTAAAATAAACAGCACGCCCCAAAAAATATCTTTCTTTTTCATGTGCTTACCTCTTCTCTTCTAATCTACTTTTTAATGGTTTGTAATAATTTCTGGAGACATAGACCTGTTTATGTGTTCCTGAAAACTGAACCACACTGGCAGCTGTCAAATTTTTTGTGATGGAAAAAATGTGCTGTAAGTTTAAAATGGTTGATTTGGAAACTCTCATAAATGTTCCTGGTAGCATTTCCTCTAGTTCGTAAAGTCGATACTGGGTATCATAAATCTGATCCAAGGTGTGTGCACGTACACCATGTTCCTCTGTTTCAAAAAAAAGAATTTTGTCCAATGGAAAATAATATTCTGTGTTGTCATGATAGAATAATATGCTCCTAGTTTCCTTTTTCACTTCCTGCAGAGACTGATAGATTTTTTGTGTTTCTTCATCCAGCCTGCGACATCGGATTACTACCTCGTCTTCAAATAGAGTTTCATCAATTTCAATCCGAACCTTCATCTGTCTTTTCCCTCACTTGTATCTCCGTACTCATATCATAGTTTGATTATAATCGATCCACATTCCCTGTAAATAGCAAAACCCTAACAGGTAACTTTTACAAGGTAAGAGGTAAGTTTTTTTCACTGTGTGGTTTATAGCTGATACAATTTGGTATATTTATCTGTGAGATAAGCAATATAATAATCAGAATTAAAGGCTTCTCCACTCATAGCCAGCAATAGTTCTTTGGTGTTTTTTGTTGCACCATACTGATGGATATGTTCTTTTAAGAAAGCTTCAATTGGTTTCAGATTTCCTTTTACCAGACAGTCTTCAACATCTATCTTTGATTTCATGTAGTCATAAATCTGTGCTGCGATTGCACTACCAAGTGCATAGGATGGGAAGTATCCAAAACTTCCTCCAGCCCAGTGGATATCCTGCAACACGCCCTCACCATCATGGGATGGTGTTAAACCTAAGTATTCCTGATATTTCTGATTCCAAAGTGCTGGTAATTCTTCAACTGTTACCTGATCTGCAAAGATCATCTTTTCGATTTCGTAACGGATTAAAACATGTAAGGAGTAGGTTAATTCATCTGCTTCGGTACGGATCAATCCAGGTTTTGAATAATTCATGGCAGCCACAAAGTCTTCTCTGCTAACTGCATCCAACTGCCCAGGAAATGCAGCTTGTAATTTTTCATACAAAGGAACCCAGAATGCTTCACTTCTTCCAATTACATTTTCAAAAAAGCGAGATTGGGATTCATGAACACCCATGCTGGTTCCGCCACCAACTGGTGTCTGTGTTAACTCGTCTGCAATGTTCATTTCATAAATTCCATGTCCACATTCATGAATGGTTGAAAAAATAGCACTTTCCAAATTCTGTTCCAGATAATGGGTCGTAATTCTCACATCCTTATTATGTAGATTTAAGGTAAAGGGATGTGCACTTTCTGCTATCACACCTTTATCGAAATCAAAGCCTACATATGCTGCAACTTCTTTGCTGAACTTTTTTTGCTGTTCTACAGAAAAACTCTGATTCAAAAAGTCACGTTTGATAAAGTCTTGTTTTTCACTGATTTTTTTCACAAGTGGAATAATGGCAGTTTTCATTTTATCAAAAAACTGATCCAGCATTTCCATGGTGAAGCCTTCTTCAAAATCATCTAATAAAATGTCATATAATTTTTGATCCCCTGTTTGTCTATAACTTGCAAATTTTTTCTGATAAGAAATGATTTCTCCAAGAGTATCTTTATATGCATCAAAGTTTTTTTCTTCTTTTGCTTTTGCCCAAATACTGTTGGCTTTTGCAGTTAATTCGCTATATGCCTGATACTCAGCAGGTGGAATCTTCTCCAGTTGATCAAAGGTTTTCTTTAACTGCTTTACAATAGCTTTCTGATTAAAGGTTAAAGTTTCTGCTTCTTTTTCTTCACTCAAGAGATAAATTAATTCCTTCACTCTGTCATTTACCATAACAGAGAAAAATTCATTGGATAATAACCCTATTGTTTTTGCAGTATTGTCCATGGCCATTTTGGGTGCAAGGGTTTGATTATCCCATTCAAATAAGCTGAGTGCTTCCTGGAAAGCCTGTGCCTTTTCTATTTTACTCATTAATTCTTCATAATTTTGATTCATAAATTTTGTCCTCTTTTCTAAAATGTTAGTTTTTGGATTGGTTCATTGATTGGTTCGTTATTCCAACTTATGTAAACTAGTTATTCATGACGTCCTTAATTTCTTCATGCACATTTTAAATTACATTTTGAATCATAATCATAACAATAACCTCTGAATAATGTCATCTGTTTTCGCTGTTTTTCAGAAACTTTTAATACTTTTTACGGACATTATTAAGATGGCGTATGATTTGTTACTTCTTGGTACGGAATTTCGTTCCTTTTTGTTTCTTTTTGTTACTTTTTGTCCTGATTTATTGGTTTTTGATGATGTTTTCTTGGTGTTTGTTACTTTTTGTCCGTTTGCTTGGAGCTACCGCGGCCAGTCATATGTTGTTATTCATCCTGTGGGAAATTAGTTCTCCTCGTTGATTTGTTACTTCTTGGTACGGAATTTCGTTCCTTTTTGTTACTTTTTGTCCTGATTTATTGGTTTTTATTGATAATTTGCTGGAGTTTGTTTCTTTTTGTCCGCTTGCTTGGATCT
>CANRGO010000033.1 GCA_947630125.1 uncultured Lachnospiraceae bacterium
GGCGCTATCGGATATGTTTCACTAGACGTAATTGATGACACTGTAGTAGCAGTTGCTCTTGATGGAGTTGCAGCAAACGAAGAAAACATCAAAGCAGGAACTTACTTCTTAAGCAGACCATTTGTAATGGCAACTGTTGGTGAAATCTCAGAACAAAACGAAGCAGTTCAGGCAATGTTTGAATTCCTTGCAAGTGAAGATGGAAAATCTCTTATTAAATCAGTTGGTTTAATTACAGTAGAATAATAAAAAAGAATTGGAAGCAAAAAAACCATTACTAATACGGGTGATTGAATGACAAGTAAAGCGAGTTTTTCGATAAAACAAAATTACAAAAATAAAACCCTGGTTGAGAAAGCAGCACACATGATTTTCATGTTGTGCGCTTTCTTTGCTGTGGTTGCAGTGTTTTCTATTACATTTTATATGATTATGAGTGGAGCACCAGCTCTATTTAAAGTGGGTCTAAAAGAAGTTTTATTTGGGACTGTTTGGAAACCGACGGCAGCAGAACCTCAATATGGTATTCTATATGTTATATTGACTTCCATTGTAGGAACCGGTATGGCAATTTTGATTGGAGTACCAATTGGTGTATTAACGGCAGTTTTTCTTGCAGAAGTAGCACCGAAACCATTGGCAGCGATTGTAAAACCAGCAATTGAGTTACTTGCGGGGATTCCTTCTGTTATCTATGGTCTTTTAGGCTTGCTTATTTTAAATCCTTTAATGTATAAGTTAGAATTAATTATATTCAAGGATTCCACGACACATCAATTTACAGGCGGAGCAAATTTATTATCTGCTGTGTTGGTTCTTGCACTGATGATCCTGCCAACGGTTATTAATATCAGCCAGTCTTCGATTCAGGCTATTCCAAAACATCTGAAATTTGCTTCTCTTGCCTTGGGAGCAACTCATATACAGACAATTTTTAAGGTCATACTACCAGCAGCAAAATCCGGTATTATAACAGCAGTTGTCTTAGGAGTGGGAAGAGCGATTGGGGAAGCAATGGCAATATCCTTAGTAGCAGGAAGTAGTGTTAATTTACCAATGCCATTTAACTCTGTGCGATTCTTAACCACAGCGATTGTTGGAGAAATGGGATATGCACAGGATACCCATAGGGAAGTTCTGTTTACCATTGGTCTTGTGTTGTTTGCATTTATTATGTCCATCAACTTGATACTTAGTAAACTATTGAAAAAGGGGGATTTAAAAAATGACTAACAATACAAATTCCCTAACAATGAAAAAAGTTCGTATGTCCGATATGGTGCTATATGGAATCATCTATTTCTCGGCATTTATTTCTGTCTTGGTTTTGATTGGGATATTAAGCTATGTTTTTTATAGAGGATTTTCAAGCGTTAATCTAGAATTTTTAACCACTGTAAAAAGTGCTTTAAAAGGAACGGATGGAATTGCTGGAAATATTTTGAATACACTTTATATGGTTGTTCTAACTTTATTGATCGCGACACCAATTGGTATAGGTTCTGCTATATTTTTAAATGAGTATGCAAAAGGTGGAAAAATCGTTCGTTTAATAGAATTTACAACAGAAACATTGGCTGGTATTCCATCGATTATTTTTGGTCTTTTTGGATGGGTATTTTTTAATATTACATTGGATCTTGGCTATTCCATTTTAACAGGTGCCCTGACTCTTAGTATTATGGTTCTTCCATTGATTACCAGAAATACCCAGGAAGCATTAAAAAGTGTCCCCGAGACTTATCGAAGTGGAGCACTGGGTATTGGAGCAACAAAGTGGTATATGATACGAACCATTTTACTACCATCAGCTATGCCAGGAATTATTACAGGAGTTATTCTTGCAGTAGGTCGTATTGTAGGTGAGTCCGCGGCCCTTTTATTTACAGCAGGAAGTGGATATTTATTACCAAAGACGGCATCACAGGCATTTGGAAAAATCTTAGAGTCTGGTGGAACATTAACAGTACAAATGTATTTAAGCATGTCTAAAGCAGAATATGATATCGCATTTGGAATTGCTGTAGTTCTTTTGGCTATTGTTTTAATTATCAATTTTGGAACCAAGTTTTTTGCAAGTATGCTAGATGTTAGCAAGCGTAAATAATTGGAAGGAAAGGCAAGGCATAAATTAATGAAAAATATAAAGATTGTAACAGAGCAGTTAAATCTTCATTATGGTGATAATCATGCTCTGAAGAATATAAATATGGAAATTCCAGAAAAAACAATCACAGCTTTTATCGGCCCAAGCGGTTGTGGAAAATCTACATTCTTAAAAACATTAAATCGTATGAATGATTTGGTGGAAAGTGTCAAAATAGAAGGATCTGTTTTTTTAGATGGAGAAAATATCTATGATAGCAATGTAGATACAACCTTACTTCGTAAAAAAATCGGGATGGTATTTCAACAACCGAATCCTTTTCCTATGAGTATTTACGATAACGTAGCATATGGACCAAGGATACATGGAATAAAAAATAAAACTCAATTAGATGAGATTGTGGAACGAAGTTTACGTGATGCAGCTATTTTTGAGGAAGTGAAAGATCGATTAAAAAAATCTGCACTAGGACTTTCGGGTGGGCAACAACAAAGACTCTGTATTGCAAGAGCTCTTGCTGTGGAACCAGAAGTACTATTAATGGATGAACCAACCAGTGCGCTGGATCCTATATCAACTTTGAAAATTGAAGACTTGATGGAAGAATTAAAAGAAAAATATACAGTAGCAGTGGTTACCCATAATATGCAACAGGCAGCCAGAGTTTCTGATTATACAGCATTTTTCCTTGTTGGAGAAGTGATTGAAATGGATCTGACCAAAGAGATTTTTTCCAGACCTAAAAATAAGAAAACAGAAGATTATATTACTGGTCGATTTGGTTGATAAGAAGCACGATAGTAGAAGTGATAGAGGAGATAATAATGACAAGAACTGCCTTTGAACATGAACTAAAAATTTTAACAGATAGTATTGAAGAAATGGGTCTTCAAATTGAACATGCCTTTGATGTTTTATTCGAAGCAATTGAAAAAAAAGATGAAAACACATTATTGACCATCATTGAACGAGATCATTTGATTAATGATATGGAATACAATATTGAGGGAAGATGTCTGGCTCTTATTACAAGACAACAACCCATAGCTAGAGACTTACGTATGGTGTATGCGATTTTAAAAGTTGTGACAGATATGGAACGAGCAGGTGATCAGGCAGCTGATATTGCGGAATTAATTCTTAGGTTAAAAGATACCGATTTACAGGATTATTCCATCCATATTCCACCAATGATTGAAGCTACTAAAAATTTAATACATGATGCAGTAGATGCTTTTGTGAGACGTGATAAAGATGCGGCTGCTAGGGTTATCAAAGGCGATGATGTGGTGGATGAACTTTTCAATCAGGTGAAACGAGATATTGTTGAAACTTTGAAGAAAGATAATTGTAACATTGATGATTGTGTAGACGTTCTGATGATTGCAAAATATCTGGAAAAAGTTGGTGATCATGCTGAAAATATAGGAGAATGGGAAATTTTCCAGGAAACTGGATCCATCAACGAAATCAGACTTCTCTAAAATTTTACACAGATTTTACATGACCTGCTACTATTCTTTACATATACTATTTATTATGTATAATTAGAGTAAATAAATATGTTGTGAATAGGAGACAAAATGGATTTATTTAATTTTTTGACCATGGTAGGTGGTCTGGCATTGTTTTTATATGGAATGCATGCACTGGGTGAAGGTTTATCAAAAATGTCTGGTGGTAAACTAGAGAAACTATTGGAGAAATTAACATCGAATCCAATCAAGGCTGTTCTATTAGGTGCTGGTGTTACTGCAGCAATCCAGTCATCCTCAGCAACCACTGTTATGGTGGTGGGTTTTGTTAATTCTGGAATCATGAAATTATCTCAGGCAGTTGGAATTATCATGGGCGCGAATGTTGGAACCACTGCAACAGCCTGGATTTTAAGTTTGTCGGGAATTGAAGGGAGCAATATCTTTTTAAGATTATTGAAACCATCTTCTTTTTCACCTGTTCTTGCTATCATTGGAGTTGTATTTCTTCTTTTTACAAAAAAAGAAAAAAAACACAACATTGGAACAATCTTTATTGGTTTTGCTATTCTAATGTTTGGAATGGAAATCATGAGTGCTGCGGTAAAACCCCTTGCAGAAGTTCCTGAATTTGTTAATATTCTAACCTTGTTTAAAAATCCATTTTTCGGAGTTTTAGCAGGTGCTCTATTAACAGCTGTCATTCAGAGTTCCTCAGCAAGTGTTGGTATTTTACAGGCTTTATGTGTTACCGGAGCAATTAATTTCTCAGTTGCCCTACCTATTATTATGGGACAGAATATTGGAACCTGTATTACTGCTATTTTATCTTGTATAGGAACCAGCAAAAATGCAAAGCGTACTGCTTTGGTGCATTTATACTTTAATTTAATTGGTACCATTATTTTTATGGCAGTTTATTATGGAATCAATGCTTTTGTACACTTTAGTTTTGCAGATCAGGTTGCAAGCCCAGCTGGAATTGCTGTTATACATAGTATTTTCAACGTATTTGCTACTTTGATATTATTACCATTCTCTAAGGTTCTTGTAAAACTTGCATATTTAACCATTAAAGAAGATACAAAAGAAGCAGAAGTATCAAAAGTGGATGCGGATTTCTTAATGCTGGATCCAAGATTTTTAGAAACCCCTGGCTTTGCATTGGAACAGTGTAAAGTTGTTACCACTCGTATGGCTGAATGGGCGCAAAAAGGACTACAGGCATCCCTGGAACTATTAGAACACTTTGATGAGACAAAATATCAGGAAATTTTTACGATAGAAAACTGTGTGGATCAATATGAGGATCGTTTGGGAACCTATTTAGTAAAACTTAGTTCTAAAAATCTTTCGGAAAAAGATTCCAGAACGTTGTCCATTTTGCTTCATTGCATCGGCGATTTTGAACGTATTTCAGATCATTCTATTAACATTGCAGAATCCTATAAAGAAATGTTTGATAAAAAACTGACTTTTTCTGACAAAGCAGTAAAAGAACTTGAAATATTAAATCGTGCAGTGAGTGATATTATTGAATGTTCCGTAAGGGCATTTAAAGAAGAAGATCTGGAACTTGCCAGAAAAGTTGAGCCAATTGAAGAAGTTATTGATTTGTTAAAATTTGAAATAAAGAAACGACATACAAAAAGACTACAAAAAGGGAAATGTACCATCGAACTTGGTTTTGTTCTGACAGATTTAATTACCAATCTGGAACGTGTTTCTGATCATTGTTCTAACATTGCAGTGTTTATTTTACAGACAAAAGAAACTGCCTTTGATACTCACGAGTATCTTGAAATGGTAAAAAGAAAAGACAATGATGATTTTAACATGCGTTATGAATTATATAAGCAGAGGTACATGCTCCCTTAAATTTGCGGTAGTAAAAGAAAGGAATTCATATGGCTCTTATTTATATTGTGGAAGATGATAAAAATATTCGGGAGATTGAGACTTATGCCATGAAAAACAGTGGACATAAAGTCATGGACTTTGAATATGCAAAAGAATTTTATAAGCAACTGGAGGTAAAAATTCCAGATTTAGTGGTTTTGGATATTCTTTTGCCAGACGAAGATGGATTATCGATTTTGAAACAATTACGTCAAATGCCAAAAACGAAGAATTTACCAATTATTATGGTGACAGCCAAAGCATCTGAAATTGACAAGGTTAAGGGCTTGGATATTGGAGCGGATGACTACATGACAAAGCCTTTTGGAGTCATGGAGTTAATCTCCAGAGTTAAGGCGTTGTTAAGACGTACTGAGAGCGTAGAAGATGATAAATTTTTAAGTGCTGGACCAATTTTTCTGGATACAGAAAAACATGCGGTCTATGTAGATGAGGAATTATGTGAATTAACTTACAAAGAATATGAACTCCTTAGAATTTTATTGTTGAATAAAGGAATTGTTACCAGCCGTGAAATTATTATGGACAGAGTATGGGGGACGGATTTTGAAGGAGAATCCCGTACTCTGGATATGCATATAAAAACCCTTCGACAAAAGCTAAAAGAAGCAGGAACTATTATTAAAACAGTACGAAATGTAGGTTATATTGTTGAATAAAATCCAGTTTAATTTAGAAAGAAAGGCGTGATATTTTATGAAGAGAAAAATTAATCTTCAGTTAGTTGGAATATCTTTTGTTGCGATAATAGCTACCCTATTTATAGTGGTAGCTGTTTTTTATGAACTTTTTCAAGAACAGATTATGGAAGATTTAAAAACATATGGGGTTGTTTTGAAAAATCAGAGTGACATGGAATCTGGAAATTATACACTTGGGGATGAACTAGACAAGCTTAGAATCACCGTGATTGCGGAAGATGGTACGGTTATATATGATAATCGGAAAGAAACCAGTCTTATGGAAAATCATGGAACTAGGCCGGAAATTACAGAGGCGAAAACAAAGGGTGAAGGAAGTGACATCAGAACCAGTGAAACGCTGAAAACCAATACGTTTTATTATGCGTTGCAATTGGAAAATGGTAGTTTCCTAAGAGTAGCCAAAGAAGCAGATAGCGTTTGGAGTATATTTATAAGCTCTATTCCTGTGATTGCTTTGATTATCTTTTTTTTAATGGTGCTCAGTCTTCTTTTTGCAAACCTTTTGACTAAAAGTTTGGTGAAGCCAATAGAATTAGTGGCTGAGAATATTGAGAGGGCGGAAGAAATCCCGGTTTATAAAGAACTGATACCTATTGTGGAAACGATTCAGAGACAGCATAAGGACATCATGAAAAATGCTATTATGCGACAAGAATTTACCGCAAATGTATCTCATGAGTTAAAAACTCCTTTGACGGCAATTCTAGGTTATTCGGAACTCATAGAGAATGGGATGGCGGAAAAGAACGATATTATACGTTTTGCCACTGAAATTAGAAACAATTCTACCAGACTTTTAACGCTGATAAATGACATCATACGTTTGTCAGAAATGGATGTTTCGGATATGGATGTTCCAATGGAAAAAGTGAATTTATATGCGGTTGCACAAACTTGTGTAGATATGCTTCAAATTCACGCGGAAAAGCATGAAGTAAAGTTAAAATTAGAAGGTTCTATTTGTTATGTAACTGCAAATAAAGAAATGATGGAAGAAGTAATTTATAATTTATGTGATAATGCAATTCGTTATAATAATCCTGGCGGAACAGTCCTTATTAGAATAGCCAGAGAAGGTAATCATGTGGTTGTTCGGGTGAAGGATACAGGAATCGGTATCTCCAAGGAGCATCAAGAGCGTATATTTGAACGTTTTTACAGGGTAGATCGGAGTCGTTCCAAACGAAGCGGAGGAACTGGGCTAGGTCTAGCCATAGTTAAACATATTGTTTCACAGCATCATGCAAAACTTGAGTTGGAAAGCGAAAAAGGAGTAGGTACTGAGATTAAGATAATTTTTTAACAATCTTTTTCGAATCGTCTTGTAACTGGTCCAATGGTTTGTTATAATAAGGATGTCTTAAGGAAAAAGATGCGTTCTATTCCAAAAGTACATGATTTACTGATTTCGAAGAAGAATATTTTCTGAGAAAAAAGGCCATGAAATTCTTATGCTATTCATGCGCCTAGCAAATTAGGCGCTTTTTTTGCGCCAAAATACATGACAGTTATAGGAAAGGTATGGTTAGTTCAATGAAAAAGTTACAAAAAAGTTTTTTAGCAGGATGTTTGGTATTTGTGATGTTGTTAATGGCGGGGTGTGCCAAAACAGAGGATTACATAAGTCAGGAGATTCGAATTGGTTCATTAAAAGGACCAACATCAATTGGATTGGTTAGATTAATGGAACAGGATGAGAATCAGGATGCAGCCAATGACTATAGTTTTATTATGGAAACAAATGCAGATACCTTGTTACCTATGATTATTAAAGAGGAATTGGATATCGCATTGGTACCTGCAAATGTGGCAGCAATCTTATATCAAAAAACAGAAGGTCAAATTCAAGTCATAGACATAAATACACTGGGAGTTCTTTATATGGTATCAGCGGATCAAACAATTACCACGTTTGCTGATCTTGTGGATAAAACCATTTATGTTACAGGAAAAGGAACAACACCAGATTATGTGCTGCAGTATCTCTTAAAACAGTCTGGTGTTTCAGAACAGGTGACAATTGAGTATAAAGCAGAGGCCACAGAAGTTGTAGCAGCACTTAAGCAGAATCCAGAAGCAGTAGGCTTATTGCCACAGCCATTTGCAACGGTTGCTACTATGACCAATGAAGAACTTAAAATTGTTATGGATTTTAATGCAGAGTGGGAAAAAACACAGGGTAGTGAGAATAAAATGGTGACTGGTGTGACAATTGTAAGAAGTGAATTTTTACAACAAAACGAAGAAGCTGTATTGAAATTTATGGAAGAACATGAAGCAAGTGCAACCTATACCGAAGAATTTCAAACGGAAACAGCTGCACTTATTGTAAAACAAAAAATTCTTGAAAAGGAAGCGATAGCTTTAAAGGCATTACCGCTTTGTAACATAACGTATTTGGATGGTGAAGAAATGAAAACAGCACTCGCAAACTATTTCAAAGTATTGTATGATTTAGAGAAAGAAACAGTAGGCGGGAAACTTCCAGATGATGCATTTTATTATATCGCAAAATAAACATACTGAGAAAAGGTGGCATTTGTGATAAAAAATATTTTTTTTCAAAATCACATAAACCGATTACAAAAAGACGCTGGAAAAAAAATCCAGGGTCTTTTTGTGGTTTTTTTCTGGCTCATGGTTTGGCAACTAATTACCGTAATTGTAAAAGAACCGTTACTTCTACAGGGTCCAATAGATGTGTTACTGCAACTAACAAAAGATATACAGACGAAGGAGTTTTATTTCACGATTTTGTCATCGCTTCTAAGAATGATAAGTGGATTTTTTATTGGCTTTATGTTAGGGCTTTTTATTGGTGGGCTAAGTTTTTTCTTTCGTCTGGTTAAGATATTTGTGGAACCCCTTGTTGCGATATTAAAAGCAATTCCAATTGTTAGTTATGTTATTTTAATACTCATATGGTCTGGATCTTCTAATCTATCGGTCTATATGGGGATTTTGGTTGTTTTTCCTGTTGTATATACCAGTGTGGTTGCAGGGTTTGAAAGCATTGATAACAAGATGCTAGAGCTTTGTACAGTATATGCACTTAGAATGAGGAAAAAGTATCATCTGGTTTATCGACCAGCCCTTTGGCCACATTTAAACAGTGCTTTAAAAATTAGTGTAGGCATGGGATTTAAAGCAGCTGTAGCAGCAGAGGTTATAGGGACACCGGAATTTTCTATCGGTGAGAAAATATATATGGCAAAAATTCATTTTCAAACTGCAGAGATATTCTCATGGACTTTAGTTCTGATTCTTTTTTCTTATATCTTTGAAAGAATAGTTCTGTTTTTACTGAATAAAGAAACTTTAGATATTGGAGTTTCTAAAAATTCTCATGGAAATTCAGCCCTTTTAGTGGCTGAAAACTATCATCCAGCAAACATAATACTCAAGAATATAAGAAAAAGTTATGGAGAACAGGTTATCCTTTCGGGTTGCAATCTTGAGTTTCAAAAAGCAGGCACTTTTTGTATTATGGGGGAAAGCGGATTTGGCAAAACAACCCTTTTACATTTGATTTGTGGGCTGACAAAAGCGGATGGCGGAACGATTGAGGGACCAAGCAAGAATGATTTTGCATTGGTATTTCAGGAAAATCGACTATTACTAGATAAAACTCCAATTGAAAACATTGCCTTGGTGTTAGATTATAAAGTAACAAAAGATCAGATTAAACAGGAATTAAGATATGTTCTACCGGAAAGTGCATTAGAAGAAAAAATTGGAAATTTGAGTGGCGGCATGGCAAGACGCGTTGCCATAGTACGCGCGTTAATGTCTGATAAACCTATAGTATTGATGGATGAACCTTTTTCAGGACTGGACATGGATAATAAAGGTAAGGTAATTAAGTATATTTTAAAGAAAAAAGGGGACAGAACCTTGCTTATTACAACCCATCAAAAAGAAGATGTTCAACTATTACAAGGAGAGGTTTTATATGGAGACGAGAGTGGCTTTAATTGGAATCATGGTAGAACAAAATGATCAGGTGGAGCAGTTAAATCGCCTGTTAAGTGCCCATGGGGAGTATATCATTGGAAGAATGGGGGTGCCATATCATAAGAAAAATTTATCATTAATAAGTGTGGCAATTGACGCACCACAAGATGTTATTAGTGCGTTGTCCGGAAAGATAGGAAGATTACAAGGAATTTCGACAAAAGTGATTTATCAAAAAAACTTGTAAAAAAAGGAAAATCAGCTTGTACAATGCTGAAATCTATAGGAAAAACACTGGCATTTGGCTTTATCTTGTGTTATAATTTCCAAATGACTGTGATTAGGGGTTTCAAAGATAAGAAACTAGAATAAGATAAATGTCGCAGAGGCAATAGGAGGAAAAATGAGTTTACAATTAGAAAAATTAGAAAAAAACATGGCAAAACTTACAATAGAAGTTTCTGCAGAAGAACTTGAGAAAGCGATTGAAGCTGCTTACCACAAAAACAAAGGACAGATTAGTGTCCCAGGTTTTCGCAAAGGGAAAGTTCCACGTCAGATGATTGAAAAAATGTATGGAAAAGAAGTATTTTATGAAGATGCAGCAAATGCATTAATTCCTACAGCATATGAAAAAGCTGTAGAAGAATGTGAAGAAGAAATCGTTTCTCAGCCTAACATCGATGTTGTTACTTTAGAAGCTGGAAAACCTTTTGTATTTACAGCAGAAGTTGCATTAAAACCAGAAGTAAAACTGGGAAAATATAAAGGCGTTACTATTGCTAAAGCAGAAACAAGTGTTACAGATGAAGAAGTAGATGCAGAAATTGCAAAAGAACTTGAAAATAGTGCAAGAACAATTTCAGTTGAAGATCGTGCTGTAAAAGATGCAGATATGACAGTCATTGATTTTGAAGGTTTTGTAGATGGGATAGCATTTGAAGGTGGAAAAGGCGATAATTATCCATTAACAATTGGATCAGGTTCTTTTATTCCTGGATTTGAAGAACAACTGATTGGTGCCGAAATCGGAAAAGAAACAGAAGTATCCGTTACTTTCCCAGCAGAATATCATGCAGATGATCTTGCAGGTAAAGCAGCAATCTTTAAAGTGACCGTAAAGGAAATTAAAGAAAAAGAGCTTCCTGTATTAGATGATGAGTTTGCAGCAGAAGTTTCCGAATTTGATACACTGAAAGATTATCAGGCAGATGTAAAGAAGAAATTGGAAGAGAAAAAAGCAGCAGATGCTAAAAACATCAAAGAAGACCAGGTAATTGAAAAAATCATGGAAGAAGCAACTATGGATATTCCAGAAGCGATGATTAAAACTCAGCAGAGACAGTTAGCAGATGATTTTGCACAGAGAATTCAGATGCAGGGCTTAAACATTGAACAGTACTTCCAGTTTACCGGTTTAACAGCTGAAACCTTTATGGAACAGTTAAAACCACAGGCTGAAAAAAGAATTAAATCAAGACTTGTTCTTGAGGCAGTTGTAGAAGCTGAAAATATTCAGGTTACAGAAGAAGATTTTGAAAAAGAATATGTTAAAATTGCTGAAATGTACCAAATGGAAGCAGACAAAGTAAAAGAAATGCTTGGAGAAGGCGGTAAAAAAGAAGTAGGTAAAGATATCGCAGTTCAAAAAGCAGTAGAACTTGTTGTTTCTAACGCAAAAGAGAAATAAATAAAAAAATGAAATAATTCAAAAGAATTATTTAGATTCATAAATTTTTACTTAATTAAATTTCAGAGTATTGCAGTCGATGTAAGAAACCGTTATGATAAAGTATAGCGATTCATAAACCGATACATAAAAGGCCGGGTGAAACATCCGGCCCTTATGATATCAAGTAATAGTATACAGGAGGATTGTATATGAGTTTAGTACCTTATGTAATAGAACAAACGAGTAGAGGAGAAAGATCATACGATATTTATTCCAGACTTTTAAAGGAACGTATTATTTTTCTTGGAGAAGAAGTAAATGAAGTAACTGCAAGTCTTGTAGTTGCACAGATGTTATTTTTAGAAGCAGAAGACCCAGAAAAAGATATTCATCTTTATATTAATAGTCCAGGTGGATCTGTAACATCTGGTATGGCGATTTATGATACCATGCAGTTTGTTAAGTGTGATGTATCTACAATTTGTATCGGTATGGCAGCAAGTATGGGTGCATTTTTACTTGCAGGTGGAGCAAAAGGAAAAAGATTTGCTCTCCCTAATGCGGAAATTATGATACATCAACCATTAGGTGGTGCTCAGGGCCAGGCTACAGAAATTGAAATTGCTGCTCGTCATATTTTACAGACAAAAGCAAAATTAAATAGAATCTTGTCTGAAAACACAGGAAAATCCTATGAAGTAATTGCTGCGGATACAGAGAGAGACAACTGGAAAACAGCAGAAGAAGCAACAGAGTATGGTTTGATTGACAGCGTGGTTTCAAAACGTGTTGCAACAGGTGAAACCGATAAATAAGTGAAACAACTTAGGGGTTTCATGAAAAAAGTAAGGTGCATGTTTAAACATGCAGATAGGGATAACGATGGCAAATAAAAATTCTGATGATAAAGTGAGATGTTCATTTTGTAACAAGACTCAGGATCAGGTGCGTAAGCTGATAGCTGGCCCCGCAGGTATCTACATATGTGATGAATGTGTTGAAATCTGTGCAGACATTATAGATGAAGAATATGATGATGAACCTACAGAAAGTGATGTTAAGTTTAATCTGTTGAAACCAATTGAAATCAAGAATTTTCTTGATGACTATGTGATTGGACAAGAAAAGGCAAAGAAAGTACTGTCTGTAGCTGTTTATAATCATTATAAAAGAGTGACTGCAGACAAAAGTCTGGATGATGTTGAGTTACAGAAATCAAATATTATAATGATAGGTCCAACGGGTAGTGGAAAAACGTATCTTGCACAAACTCTTGCTAAGGTAATTAATGTACCATTTGCAATTGCAGATGCAACCACATTAACAGAAGCTGGGTATGTTGGAGAAGATGTTGAAAACATCCTATTAAAATTGATCCAGGCAGCTGACTATGATGTGGAACGTGCACAGTATGGAATTATCTATATTGATGAAATTGATAAGATTACAAAGAAAAGCGAGAATGTTTCAATTACTCGTGATGTTTCTGGAGAAGGAGTGCAACAGGCTCTTTTGAAAATTATTGAAGGCACCATTGCCAGTGTTCCGCCACAAGGAGGAAGAAAACATCCACACCAGGAATTAATTCAGGTGGATACCTCGAATATTTTATTTATTTGCGGTGGGGCTTTTGATGGTCTTGAGAAAATTGTAGAAGCTAGATTGGATCGTAAATCGATTGGTTTTAATGCAGAAATTGCAGATAAAACAAATCGTGAAATAGGTGAAGTTTTGAAGGAAGTAAATCCTCAGGACTTAGTAAAATTTGGATTAATTCCTGAATTTGTTGGCCGTGTGCCTATCAATGTTTCTTTAGAAGGTTTGGATAAGGAAGCTTTGGTACGAATTCTAAGAGAACCAAAGAGTGCTTTGATCAAACAGTATCAGAAACTTTTTGGCTTTGATAATGTTCGACTTTCTTTTGAAGGAGATGCAATTGATAAAATTGCAGAACTTGCTTTAGATAGAAAAACTGGAGCCAGAGGACTTCGTTCAATTATGGAAAGTGTCATGATGGATGTAATGTATCGTATTCCATCCGATGAAACCATAACAGAATGTGTTATTACCAAAGCTTCCGTTGAAGGAATCAGTGAACCTATGCTGGTGAAAGCCGGAAATCAGGAACGTTTAGAGAAAAAAGCGAAATAAGATTAAAAACGCTGCCTGCTATGGCAGCGTTTTCTTATATTTCGCAAGATAGGTAGAAAAAATCACACATATGCTCTATAATAAGATTGTAATATTTACGATTTTTTGAAGTGTTAGGAGTTTCTATGAAGAAAAAAAAGAAAATGCCCATCGTGGCACTCAGAGGTCTGACAGTTCTTCCGGATATGATAATTCACTTTGATTTGAGCCGGCGCAAATCCATAATGGCACTTGAGCAAGCACTGATGCATGATCAGAAAATATTTTTAATCACACAAAAAACCCTTGATGAAATGGAACCATGTCAGGAAGATTTATATCAAATGGGTACGGTTGCATTGATTAAACAAATCACGAAACTTCCTGGAAAAGTTATGCGTGTATTGGTAGAAGGAATTCAAACTGCCCTACTTCTAGAATTAGAGAGCAGTCAGGATGCTTATTTGTGTGGATTTATTAGAGAAACAGAACCGCTTCTTAAAGATTTGTTACAACATGAAGAAAAAGCAATGTTAAATTCAATCAAAGACTTGTTTGATATGTATATTGAGAATTTTCCAAAAGTTGGAAAAGCTTTACAACAACACATGGAAGAAATAGATGATATCGAAACTCTTATGAACCAGATTTTCATGAGTCTACCTATTCACTATCAAATAAAACAACAATATATGGAAATACGTAATATTCGCGAACGATTTTTGTTTTTAGCGGAATTCTTAAATAATGAATTAGAAGTTGTTAAGGTGAAAAATGAACTAACCGAAAAAGTCAAAGAGAGAGTTGAAAAGAATCAAAAGGAATATATTTTGCGAGAGCAATTAAACTATATTCGAAAAGAACTTGGTGAGCAAAATGCCTTAACAGACGCTGACTTTTTTGATGAAACACTAAGAAAATGTAAAATTAACAAAGAAATAAAGGATAAAATCCAAAAAGAAATTAACCGGTTTCGAAATCTTTCTGAAAGTAGTCTTGAAAGTTCTGTTGAAAGAACTTATATTGAAACATTGTTAGAATTACCTTGGGATAAAATGTCGAAAGACACCATGGATCTTAAAAGAGCCAAAGAAATACTAGACAGAGATCATTATGGTTTGGAACAGGTGAAAACCAGAGTTATTGAATTTCTTGCTGTGAGAATTCTAAATCAAAAAGGGGATAGCCCGATTATTTGCTTGGTAGGCCCTCCAGGGACAGGAAAAACATCCATTGCAAAGAGTGTTGCAGAAGCTCTGAATAAAAAGTATATTCGTATTTCTTTGGGTGGCGTACGTGATGAAGCTGAAATCAGAGGACATCGTAAGACTTATGTTGGCGCAATGCCAGGAAGAATTGTTACAGGATTGCGGCAGGCGGGAGTTAAAAATCCTTTGATTTTACTGGATGAGATTGATAAAGTGAGCAGCGATTATAAAGGAGATACCCAGGCGGCATTGTTAGAAGTTTTAGACTCAGAACAACATGATAAATTTCGGGATCATTATATAGAGCTTCCATTAGATTTATCAGAAGTGTTATTCATAGCAACAGCAAATACAACAGATGCAATTCCAAGAGCTTTACTGGATCGAATGGAAGTAATCGAAGTAAATAGTTATACATCCAATGAAAAGTTCCATATTGCAAAAAATTATCTAGTGGGAAAACAAAGAGAAAAACATGGATTACTGGAGAATCAACTAATATTTCGTGACCAGGCACTGCATGATATGATAGAATACTATGTTCGGGAAGCTGGGGTTCGACAGTTAGAGAGGAAAATAGGAGAAATCTGCAGGAAGACGGCTAGAGAAATACTGGAAGAGAAGAAAAAAGAAGTCGTCATAAAAAGCTCTAATTTAGAACACTATCTTGGCAAGAAGAAATATCATAATCAAAAAGCGAATCAAAAAGCTGAAATTGGAATTGTTAGAGGTTTGGCATGGACCAGTGTGGGTGGTGAAACCTTATCTGTTGAGGTTAATAGTATGCCTGGAAAAGGTGACATTGAGCTTACTGGACAGATGGGTGATATCATGAAGGAATCAGCGATGGCAGCTATGAGTTATATTCGTTCTATTTCAAATCTCTATGGGATTGAAAAAGATTATTTTTTGGAGCATGATTTTCACATTCATATTCCAGAGGGGGCAGTGCCCAAAGATGGACCTTCTGCGGGGATTACTATGGCAACAGCCTTATTGTCTCAAATTACAGAAAAGCCGGTTGACCCTTTTGTTGCGATGACTGGTGAAATCACCTTACGCGGGAAAGTGCTACCCGTTGGTGGTTTGAAGGAAAAAATTTTGGCAGCGAAAGCAGTTGGTATGAAAAAAGTACTGTTACCGGAACAAAACAAAGAAGATTTGGAAGAAATTCCCAAAGAGATTAAGGAAAACCTGACCCTTGTTTTTGTGGATACCATGGATGAGGTAATTCGGGAAACTTTCCTAAAAAAATAGAAGATGCAACAATTTGCGGAACGGAGCAAGTATGGTAATAAAGAGTGTAAATTTGGAAACAGTATGTGGAATCACAAGTACCTTTCCAGAAAATGAATCCATTGAAATAGCATTTGCAGGCAAAAGTAATGTAGGAAAGTCTTCCCTGATAAATGCGCTGATGAATCGAAAAAATTATGCAAGAATAAGTGCAGAGCCAGGGAAAACCCAAACGATTAACTTTTATAATATTAACAATGCTTTTTATATGGTGGATTTGCCAGGGTATGGTTACGCCCGTGCAAATATTGAGGTTAAGGCAAAGTGGGGAAAGATGATTGAACGTTACCTTCATCAGTCAGAAAAATTACGTGCAGTTTTTCTGTTGATTGATATAAGGCATGATCCTTCTGAAAATGATAAACTAATGTATGATTGGATTAAAAGTCAGGGTTATCAGCCAATTATCATAGCAACTAAACTGGATAAGATTAATCGTAGCCAAATACAAAAACATGTGAAGATGGTTAAGGATGGTTTGAAAATGGAAAAGGATGATTTGATTATTCCCTTTTCTAGCCAGACGAAACAAGGCAGAGATGAAATCTACCAGAGAATTGATGATCTCTTGTTGGAAGAGCGTGGTAATGATGATAGCCAGGAATAAGATGATATTCGTAGGATAGTAGTATTTTTTTATACGAACATTTAGGAAAGGTATGGTTATTTCTATGGGGAAAAAGAAGTATCTTAAAGTTGCACTGAATCTTTTTATAGCATTACTGATGGCTCTGTTCTTTCTTTTCATTGTGCCAAGAATCCTTGTTTTTTTCATGCCCTTTGTAGTTGCCGGACTAATTGCTATGATTGCAAATCCGCTGGTTAAATTTTTGGAAGGCAAGGTTAAAATCAAACGAAAGGCTGGTACGGTAGTTGTTATCGTAACAGTCATTGGTTTAATTATATTAGCTGGTTATCTGATTATCTCAAAATTAATTCAGGAAGCCATTGGTTTTTATAACGATGTACCAAGAATGTGGGAGCAAGTTTCAAAAGAACTGCTTTTGATGCAGGAAAATTGGACGTTGCTTGTTGACAAGCTCCCGATAGATTTAAGCAATGTGGTGGATGGGATAACAAAAAGTGTCAATGACTTTGGAGAAAAGGCTCTTAGTATTATGGGTGAGCCTACAATCGAAGCTTTAGGAAATTTTGCAAAGAGCGCACCGGGTGTGGTAATTTCCATTATTATGGGTTTGATTGCTTCCTATTTCTTTATTGCAGAAAAAGATTATATTGTGAGAAGTTTTCATCGGTATGTACCAGAAGGGATTCAAAAAAAATGGTATATTACCAAACATTCTTTAGCCTATGCAGTTGGCGGGTATTTTAAAGCACAACTAAAAATAGAGATTTGGATTTATCTATTAATGGTCATAGGTTTTGCTATTTTAGGTGTGGATTATATTTTATTGATTGCACTTGGCATCGCCTGCCTGGATTTCTTTCCTTTTTTTGGGACAGGTATTATTCTGGCTCCATGGGCGGCGATTCAGTTTTTGAGCGGTGATTATAAAATGGCGATTGGACTCCTGGTTATTTGGGGAGCTGGTCAGCTTGTGAGACAGTTGATTCAACCAAAAATCATGGGAGATTCTGTAGGGCTTCCTCCCATCCCAACTATTTTCTTGCTATACCTAGGATATCGAGTTGCAGGAGTAATTGGTATGATTTTGGCAGTACCACTTGGTCTTATTGTTTTAAATCTTTATCAATCAGGAATCTTTGAAACAACCCAAAAGAGCATTCGAATTTTAATTTGCGGTATGAATCGATTTCGAAGAATTGAAGAAGAAGATATGAAAGAAGTTTATGAAATGGAAAGAAAAAATAAAGTTGAAAAAGAGGAATTGGAAAAACATGGCAAATTATAAAATTTTACTTCAATATGAAGGAACCAGATATCAGGGATGGCAAAAACAGGAATCTAGCGAATCTACAATTCAAGGGAAGCTGGAAGCTGTTCTTGGAAAAATGACTGGTGAAACAGTTGAGGTACAGGGCTCGGGAAGAACAGATGCTGGTGTACATGCCTATGGTCAGGTGGCGAGTTTTCACTTAAGTACCAACAAAACACCAGGACAGATTCAGGAGTATATGAATCAGTATCTGCCGGAGGATATTGGTGTAATTGCCATTCGTAAGGTTCCTGAACGTTTTCATGCAAGACTTCATGCGAAAGGTAAAAAATACCAGTATCGAATTATTAATTCGACAACACCCCATGTATTTGACCGTCGTTACTGCTATGTATATCCGGACAAGTTAGATTTGGATGCAATGAAAGAAGCAGCTTCCTATTTGATAGGAACACAAGATTTTAAAGCCTTCACTTCTACAAAGAAAGGTAAGAAATCAACAGTCAGAACCATACATTCCATTGACTTTGAAAAGATAAAAGATGAAATTCAAATTACTTTTTATGGAGATGGGTTTTTATATCATATGATACGAATCGTTGTAGGAACCTTATTGGAAGTTGGCGCTGGAGTGCGTACAGCGGAAAGTATAAAAGATACCATTCGTAGTTTAAGCAGAGACCAGGCTGGACCACTTTCCCCAGCTCTTGGGTTATCGTTAATGGAAGTGTTTTATGAAGAAAATGAACAGATTTAAAATAAGAAGTATTTTTTTTCTATATTGTATGGTGATTGTTTTTATTATTTTAATGAAAGGATCACTGGAGTTTACAATTGAAACCTTAAAAAATTGGAATCTTACAGCCGTATTAAGTGGAATTGAGTCCGCCAATTTGCTTCCTTTTCAAACAATACAGTTATATGCAGAAACTTCCAATCGCATCTTGCGTTTTTCTAATGTGTATGGGAATATCGGTATTTTTATACCCTTTGGTTTACTATTACCATATGCTTACGAAAAAACAGTGAAATTTGGAACATTTTTAAGTTATACGGTGATAGCTGTGGCCGGAATTGAAGTTAGTCAGGTTTTTAGTACACTTGGAATATTTGATGTGGATGATATATTATTAAACTGCTTTGGGGCGGTACTTGGGTATTTTATCTATCATCTATGTTTTTTATGGGTTAAATTACAAAGAAATAAGTAGAGGAATTATAGATGCAGGATCGATTGGTAACTTGTAATATTACTGAAGTACAACCGCTAAAAATTCATGGAAGAACGATTGTGAATACGGATGCAATCCCCTTATTTTGGACGGGGAGTGGCCTAGAATTCCAATATTGTGGCAGCGAATTATGGATTGAAGTGGAAGCAGATTATGATATGTTTGAACCTTGGCTTGCCTGTACTCTAAATGGAGAGCTGATTAGCAGACAGCAGGTATATAAAGGAAAACAATGGATTTGTCTGATTCGGAATATGAATCCAGAGATATCAAAAAATATCCATGTAACAAGGGAAACTCAGGCTATGAGTGAAGATTTGAAATTATATTTACAGATAACTAGAATTTCCTATGATGGGCACTTTCTTCCAATAAAGGAAAGACGTTGTAGACTTGAATTTATTGGGGATTCTATTACAAGCGGAGAAGGTACATTTGGTGCGAAGGAAGATCAGGACTGGGTTCCAGCATTTTTCAGCAGTACACATAATTATGCTTCTTTAACTGCGAAGGCAATGGACGCAGATTATCAGATACTATCTCAAAGTGGATGGGGGATTTTAAGCTCCTGGGATAATAATCCAAATTGTGCAATTCCGGATTATTACGAACAAATCTGTGGACTGGTAAAAGGTGATGTTCATAAAAAACTTGGTGCACATTGTGCCTTTGATTTTAGTTCCTATCTAGCAGATATTGTGGTGGTAAATCTAGGAACCAATGATGCCAGTGCATTTGAACAACCTGCATTTACTGACCCTGAAACAGGAATACAATATGAACAGCGAAAGTCGTCAGATGGTAGTTACCATAAGGACGACCTTAAAAAATTGCAGAATGGGGTAATATCTTTTTTAACAAAAATAAGAACAAATCGACCGGAAGCATATATTATATGGGTGAATGGTATGTTGGGGGCACCTTTGTTTTCTTATTTGCAGGAGGCGATTAATCAATATCAAAATCAGAGTCAGGACGCAAAAGTAGCCCTGATTCGATTGCCAGAGGCAACAGAGGAGACCATTGGGTCTCGCTCACACCCAGGCTTTCTGAATCACAAGGAAGCAGCAGAAACCTTACAAAAAATAATGATTCGAATTCTGGATATGAATAAGCAGGATTAAGGGAGGAAACAGATGAAGATTTTATTTATTGGTGGAACTGGAACTATTAGTACGGCAATCACAAAAGCAGTCTGTGAGCAAGGTCATGAACTTTATCTTGTGAATCGTGGCCTTCGTGATAAGAAGTTACCGGAAGGCGTGATTCAATTGATATGTGATGTGAATCAAGAAGATGAATTTGCAAAGATTATTGCTCCTTATGAATTTGATGTAGTTGCAGACTTTATTGCATTTCATCCAGAACAGCTACAACGAGATGTTCGTTTATTTAAATCCAAGACGAAGCAATTTATTTTTATATCATCAGCCAGTGCCTATCAGAAACCTCTGGCAGATTATCGAATTACGGAGGGTACTCCTTTATCGAATCCCTATTGGGAATATTCCAGAAATAAAATTACCTGTGAGGAATATTTGATAAAAGAATATCGAAACAATCAGTTTCCAATCACCATAGTAAGACCAAGCCACACATATGGTGAACAATCAGTCCCTCTGGGAGTACATGGAAATAACGGTTCCTGGCAGGTAATTAAACGCATGATAGCAGGCAAGCCTGTAATTATTCATGGAGATGGAACATCCCTATGGACGATGACTCATAATTCGGATTTTGCAAAAGGGTTTCTTGGACTTTTGGGTAATATTCATGCAATTGGTGAAACAGTACAGATAACATCAGATGAGACACTTACCTGGAATCAAATCTATGAATCTATAGCAAAAGCCTTAGGAGTAACTTTGAAAGCCTATTACGTGCCTTCCGATTTCTTATACAAGACTTCTGCCTATGATTTTTATGGTAGCTTATTAGGTGATAAAGCAAATTCTGTTGTGTTTGATAATCAAAAACTGAAAAGACTTGTACCGGGGTTTGTTGCCACCAAACGTTTTGACCAGGGTGTAAAAGAGACCATAGACTTCCTTCTAGCACATCCAGAGTTCCAGAAGGAAGATTTGGAATTTGACCATTGGTGTGATTGTGTAATTCAGGAATTAGAATCTGCGATACAGCGCGTGAAACAAAGTAAATAGTGAAGGACGTTTTATGGAAAAAATAAGTCAAAGTTTGTTGGAACAGTTTATAAATAAGCAGGATTTACGAGCAACATTAAGTGAGATTCGTAGTGAGATCAAGAAGACAGAGTTGAAACAAAGTTTTGCGTTATTCTTAGAAATATACAAAGAGCTTCTGCTTTCCTTTTTAAAGGAGGAAGATGCTAAGGTTCGAAAAAACACAGCCCTATTGATAAAAGATATGCAGATTGAGGAAGCACTAGATCCCCTTTATGAGGCCTATATCAATGAAACACAACAGTTTGTGAAGGCAAGTTATTTAGAAGCAATGGAGGCACTTTCTTATGAGAGTTTTCTTCCAAAATTAAAACTTGAGTTGGATAGTTTGCTGAACTTAACAAACCTTGATACGAATAAAAAGCATGTTCAGGACCAGATTCGGGTACTAACAAATATGCTTTTAAAATTGGAGAGTCCACAGCCACATTTTTACTACGATAATCAAAATGAAAAAGATGTGATATTAATAGCGAATCGTCTACATGGAGATATTTTATTAAAGCAGGTGCAAGAACTTGAAAATTATTCCCTGCAGGATAGTAGTCTGATTAATCAGGGAGTTCGGTTGAAAACGAAAGAAGTATTACCACTTTATCAACTACGAACATTCACAGAATTACTCTTTTTTGTGGAAGGAATGAAAATAGTACCCAATGATCCTGAAAAGGCAGCCAGACAAATTGCAGATTCTTCGCTACTGGATTTTCTAAGAGAGTCTCATAGTGGAGCTGAACCCTTTTACTTTCGTGTAGAAGTTAAGAGTAAAATGGAACTTTCTAAGAAGAGTCAGTTTGCTAAAAAAATATCTGCCTATGTGGAATCATTTACGCAAAGAAAACTGATCAATAGTCCAGGGAACTATGAAATCGAGCTTCGTTTTATTGAAAATCAAGATGGCAAATTTCATGTATGCCTAAAGTTATATACCATTATGGATCAACGATTTTCTTATCGAAAACAGGTGATTCCAGTTAGTATTAAACCAGTAAATGCGGCACTTTTAGTTGCAATTGCTGAGCCATATATGATAAAAGATGCCAGAGTGCTGGATCCTTTTTGTGGAGTAGGTACAATGTTGATTGAAAGACAAATTTGTGTAAAGGGAAATACAGCCTATGGAATTGATCTTTTGGAAGATGCAATTCTGAAAGCCAGAGCAAACACGGAAGAAGCAGGTCAAATTATTCATTTTATTAATCGTGATTTTTTTGACTTTCAACATGAGTATTTATTTGATGAAATTTTTACCAATATGCCTTTTGCTATCGGAAGAAAAACAGAAGAGGATATTGAATTTCTTTATGATAAATTTTTCCAAAAGGCAAAGTTTCATGTTACAGAGAGGGGCCGCTTTATTCTTTACACGCATAACAAAGAATATGTTACCTTTATGGCAAAAAAATATGGCTATCAAATCATAGCAAGTTTTGAAATTATGAAAAAGGAAGAAACATATCTTTTTATTCTAGAAGTAATCCCATCGTAATCTCATTTTTTGAAAGAGTTCTGATTTTAGAACTCTTTCTTTTTTATGAACTTCATAAAAAAATAATAAATAAACAATTGACATTCAATGCGAATTGTATTATTGTATTAAACAGATAATACAACAATACAGAGTTTATATAAGGGAAAAGAGGAGAGCTTATGTTAGAAATTCAGGGACTTTCAAAAAAATATGGAAAAACATTAGCAGT
>CANRGO010000034.1 GCA_947630125.1 uncultured Lachnospiraceae bacterium
TATGGAGATTACCGATCCATCTTTTTAACAAACAAACAATGTGTTTTTCAAAGACAATTAAATGGGAGTCGTATTCTGATTGCAATGAATATAGAAGAGATTCCATTTTACGCACATTTTTCATATGAAGAATGTGAGGTAGAAGATTTGATAACGAATCAGAAATTTTTGATTCAACAGGGTTTTGAAATGGAACCTTATCGGGTTTATTTTCTACAGGTTTTATTATAGTTTAAATCACTTATTTGAAAATCAATGGAATAGGAAGCCGCATTTTTACTGCAGCTTGGTATTTATAATGGGTAGAATATGGCAAATGGAAGGGCAATTGGAGTTGATGGACTTAATTCTAAGTTCAAAAGATCAGCCTGAAAATTTGAATATAGAAACGATGGAAACAAATAACAGTACCAACAGAATTCAATTTTTTAAGGATTGTAACAAGTGTTGGTGTAGTGATTGCAAACATAATATGTTTGGGAAAGCAGTTCCAAGAGAGCTTTGTGGTGTTTTAAAACCATGTCCTGCATGTCTTAGCTGTAAAAAGCAGTCGACGGCAGAAATCTGTATCATTGGCTCAGCAGAAAATGGCTGTAGTTTAAGAGCAGAGGAGGAAGGTTCTTGGATAAACGAAAGGTGATGTATTCGTGTTAAAAAAAATAATTTTTCTTGTAGTAATGATGTCCGCCACAATCATGCTATCAGCATGCACAAGACAGGTAGAAGCCAGCGATTTAATAAGTAGTTCGTTGCAACTTGCCTTATCAGCAGAAGAAACCATGGTAACTGATGATTTACAGACAGAAGATGCAAATCTGTATGTTGAAAATCAGGTTGAACCTGAGACGGCGAATTATATTATGGAAGAAGTGTTAGGTGAAGTGGGGCAAGTAATTGCTTATTCACAGGAAGAAGTTCGATTACTTCCAAAGTTTGAAATTGAAGAGATTGATGATTTAAAATTCTCAACCACAAGTCTGAATGTTAGAAGTGGACCATCTAAGGAATATTCTATTATTGGATACTTTAGAATAAATGAAGAAGTGGAAATAACAGGAATTGCTGATACTGGATGGTATCGGGTAAATTATCTTGGTGAAGATGGCTATGTGTCAAATAAATTTTTATCTTATGATAAAGTAGAAATTATTGTTGAAGCTCCGATTGTTCCAACAGAAGTTGTTACGGATCAGAGTCAGTCACTTACATCCGATGAACTGGTTGTTGTGAATGAACTGGAACAGGCTGCTACAACTGCTGTTCAAAGCAAGAATTATATTCTTAATTCATCAATAGATGGAAGTGGAACAGTTTTTATTGGGGATTCCAGAACGGTTGGTATGTATCAGGCAATTCGAGATAATTCAAGTCTTTGGGTGGGTGCGGTTGGAAAAGGAAGAGATTGGTTTGTGAAATATGGTTCCGTACAGGCAGATCCTTATATTACATCTGGAACGAAAGTTGTAATTAACCTTGGAGTGAATGATACTGGGCAGATCAAAAAGTACATAACAGATATGAATAGTATTTGTCAGACATGGATAGATCGTGGAGCAACCATCTACTATGTATCCGTGAATCCATTGGATTATAGTAAGTATGTAACCAACGAAAACATTGTATCTTTTAATAGTAGCTTAAAGGCAGGATTATCATCCGATATCAAGTGGATTGATACATACAGCTATCTTGTGGATAATGGATATGCTACGGTTGATGGTATTCATTATAGTAAAGAAACGTCCAAATCGATTTATCAATATATTATTTCAAATATGTAACAGAGAGGTATTTTCCTGCTTTTGCGTGGAAAATACCTTTTTTATAGGAATGAAAGAACAGTCAGGAGAAACCATTTGAATACTCAATTTGAAACAATGAAACTTTCGAAAGAAATGATGCAGGCACTTGGAATATTAAATTATCATAAGCCCACAGAAGTACAACAAAAAGTAATTCCCCTTATCTTAGAGGGAAAAAATGTAATTGGAAAATCCCAGACTGGAAGTGGGAAAACAGCAGCGTTTGGTATACCGATTTGTGAAATGGTAGGATGGGATGAAAATCAGATGCAGGCCTTGATACTTGAGCCGACCCGAGAATTGACGGTACAAGTGAAACAGGAACTATTTCATATTGGAAGAACAAAACGTTTAAAGGTAGCGGATTTATTTGGTGGCTTTCCGATTGATAAGCAAATACAAACATTAAAACAAAAAAATCATATTGGAGTTGGAACACCTGGAAGAATTTTGGATCACATCGAACGCGGGAGTCTGAACCTATCGAAACTTAAAATACTCGTGATTGATGAGGCAGATTTAATGCTAGATATGGGATTTTTGGAAGATGTGGAACGTATTTTAGAGTCTGTAGATGAAGCTGTTCAAATTTTACTTTTTTCTGCTACCATAGGTGATCCCTTGGATGCATTTATCGGTCGGTATTTACATAAACCAGAGCGAGTATGGATTGAATCAGAAACAGAAAGTCTTTCTATTATTGAACAAAAACTATATGAAGTAAACGATGCAGAAGATAAATATGAATTATTTTTACAGGTTTTGAAACAGGAAAATCCAGAGAGTGCCATCATTTTTTGCGGTACCAGAGAGATGGTAAATGTTTTATGTCGTATGTTGTCTAGAGATCAGATACAAACTGGAATGATACATGGTGAAATCGATCAGCAGGATAGAATAAAAACAATTGAGAATTTTCGTAGGAAGAAGTTTCGTTTTTTAATCTGTACCGATATAGCTGCAAGGGGAATTGATTTTGAAAAACTCTCCCATGTGTTTCATTATGATTTTCCAACAGGGAAAGAAACCTATGTGCATCGAACAGGTAGAACTGGTAGAAAAGGAAATCAGGGAATCGCCATCTGTTTTGTAACGAAAGCAGATCAAAAAATGCGTCTGATGACAGAAGAGTTTATTGGATATCAAATTCCTGTTTGTACACTAGGCGAAACAACAAATGAGATGGAGAAGGCGTTTTATAGAAAACAGAAAGAAAAACCTGGCTTTGTAGAAGCAAAAGGAGCCGGTTATAAGGACGTAATTTTAAGACTATCCATTAGTGGTGGGAAAAAATCCAAAATGAGAGCACAAGATATCGTTGGTACAATTTGCAGCATTGATGGAATAGATGTTTTAGATATTGGAATGATTGATGTTCGAGATAGTCTGACCTATGTTGAAATTGGAAATGGAAAGGGAAGTCTTGTGCTTGATGCACTTCAGGAAAAAACAATCAAAGGAAAATTACGCAAAGTTCAGGCTACAAAAAATATGTATTAGTGAATAAAAAACAGTAAGGAAAGGCTAACAAATTTCTTTGCTGTTTTTTTTTGAAAAAAATTAAAAATATTGACATATAATATTATAGGATATATAGTATGTACATGGACCAATAATATATATCGTATAATATAGTTATCGGTGCAATATTAGATGACTTAGTAATATTATATAAGATGAAAATGAGTGAGGAGAGGGACAAATGAATTTTCTGAAGGAAAGGAGTACAAGGTTATGGTTTTTAACACAGGAGCAGCTTTGCTAGATGCAATCGTCCTTGCTGTTGTGTCCAATGATCCAGAAGGAACATATGGATACAAAATTACGCAGGAGGTACGTCAGGTAATTGAGTTATCAGAATCAACACTATATCCGGTATTAAGACGGTTACAGAAAGATGATTGTCTGGAAGTTTTTGACTTGGCAATCGCAGGAAGAAACAGAAGATATTACAAATTAACAAAGCGAGGTAGAGAACAGTTGAAGTTATATGAAGAAGAATGGTTTCAATACTCTGCAAAAATCACAGGAATGTTTGAGGGAGGCGTGGGAAATGAATAGAGAGGAATTCTTAAGAAAACTAGAAGCAATGCTAGATGGAATCAGTCAAAGTGAAAAGTCTGAAGCAATGCAGTATTATAATGATTATTTTGATGATGCTGGTGTAGAAAATGAACAGGAAGTAATGAACTCTCTAGGTTCTCCTGAAACAGTAGCAAAAATTATCAAACAAGAATTAAATGAAAAGGCGAATGAAACAGAAGCCGAACAAAAGACGGAACAAAAAACAGAACAAAAAATGAATGGGGATACAAGGTACGAGAATACTGCAAGACAGCAAGAATTTTATCAACAGGCAGCAGAGAAGAAACAAGAGATGGGACCTTGGAAAATCGTTGCAATCGTATTGTTATGTTTACTTTTATCTCCTGTTATTCTACCCTTTGCAGCTTCTGTATTTGGTTTGATTGTTGGACTACTGTTTAGTGTTTTAGGAATAGTTCTTGGATTTGGTATAGCAGCGATTGCATTACTGATAGCTGGGGCAATCGTATTTGGTGTTGGTGTAGTAAAAATATTCGTGATACCTATAGCAGGTCTTATGCTTATAGGAACTGGACTTTTATTAGTTGCACTTGGGCTCTTATTTGGAATTGCAACCATTGCTTTATGTGGCTGGTTCATACCATGGGTTACCAGGGGAGTAGTAAAATTATGCAAAATGCCATTTAAGCAGAGAGGAGCGTATGCAGCATGAAAAAATTTATAAAAGGAACACTCATTACGGTACTGGTATTAGTACTTTCGGGAGCGGTAATTTTAACCATAGGGACAATGCTGGGAGGTTTCCCAAAACTTGTACAAATGGCGGAAAATGGAGAATTGACATTTGGAAAGTTTGATAGTGATTTCAATATCCATGTAACAGATTTTGACTCCAATGTTAATTTTAATTCCGATAAAGAAATATTTAGTGGGGACTTTGCAAACACAAACATTGGCGGCGTTAGCCAGGTCAAATATCTTGAGGTAGAACTTGGTGGTGGAGAACTATTTATTGAAGAATCCAGTTCAGATCAGATTCAGGTTCGTAGTGAAAATGCCATGAAATTTCAATGTTATGTGGAAGGCGAAACACTATATCTGAAGGGACTTAAAAACATTGTAACTTCAAGCGTTAATCGCAATAAAATATATCTGTCTCTTCCAAAGGGAATGAAGTTTGAAGAGGTTGATTTAGAACTTGGCGGAGGAACCATTACAATAGAAGCTCTTTATTCTAACGAATGTGTTGTTTCATTAGGTGCAGGTTACATTGAAGCTAGCAATTTTGAAGCAGAACAACTAGATATTAATGTAGGGGCCGGTGCTGTTGCCATTGATAATGGAACCACAAAAAATGCAATATTTGAAGTGGGAATGGGCGAAATTCAATTTGATGGTAAGATTTTAGGGAACTTAGATGCTTCTTGCAGTATGGGCTCTATTGATTTGGATTTAATGGGTAATGAGCAGGATTACAACTACGATTTAGATTGTTCAATGGGTGAAATCAACATTAATAACAGTTCTTATGCAGGAATGGCAAACACAAGAACCATAAATAATCAAGCGGATGCAACCTTTGATATAGAGTGTGCTATGGGCAGCGTTGATATTGATTTTTCAGAATGGAGGTAAACGATGGGAAACGAGTATAAAAAACTATTTCGTTCTAGACAGGACAGAATGATCTGTGGAGTATGTGGAGGATTGGGGGAGTATATGGCAATTGATCCAACTGTAATCCGTGTATTGTTTGTTATTTTTGGCTTAACAGGTGCAGGCATTATTGCATATCTGATTGCAGCAATTATTATTCCAGAATAAAAAAGGGGGCTTCGCACAAAATGCGAGGCCCTTTGAATTTAGGTTTATTTGCCTTTTTTTACTTGAGCAATCGGAAAAAAGAGACCAGATTTTTTAAGTGCAGGTAATAATGCGAGATAAACAAATACAGAAATTATGGTGCTTGTAAATGCGTTGATTCCTGTAGCAGTTATGTTCCAGGCCAGTGTTATATCGGCAGCAGGTTTGCCGAGGATGAAAAGCTTATAGTAATAGCCAATCAGGGGATCAAAGATAACATTGAATAAGAGTCCTGAAATGGAGGAAAGAAAAACGGCAAGTAATAATTTCTGCTTTTCCTTGATGTTTGTAATGTTAAACATTCGATGAGCTACAAAACCTGTGATTAGTCCAATGCATAATTTTAACAGAAATGTTTTGGGAGCATAAATCACATAAATAGGATCCATAAGATCAGCAAAAGTCATACCAATTGCACCTGCAAGCCCTCCATATGTGCCGCCAAGAAGTAGGGCACCAAGTATACACACGGAATTTGCGATGTGAATAGAGGTGGCATCTCCTCCAGGGAGAGGGATTTTTATTTGTACATAGGTAAATAAAACATAAGATAATGCTGCTAATACACCGGTAAAAACAATTTTTTGTAAGGTTTGATTTTTCATTGCTGGACCTTCTTTCTTTTTTATTTTATTATAGGATTATTTGGTTTGGTTAAAATATCCAAAGATAATACTTTTAACCATACCAGTTGTTTTTGGATAATTCATATTTGTAAAAACATCATAAAAAAGCATTACAAATAGACCTGTTTATTGACAAAAAGTACTATATGACATACCATATAATTGTGTAAAAGTTTAAAAAAAAGAAAGGCAGGAATTCGTCTATGGAGAAAGTAAAGGAAAGGCATTCAATTAGTACAAAGATTATTATTACCGTAGTGATATCAGTAATTTTAGCTGTTTTTATTTTTATGAATATGTTAATTCCGAGAACAAAAAGTGAATTAGAAAAATCCACCAAAGCATTGTTGTTAAATATGGCAACATTGGAAAGTGAGCTTTTGGATGCGTCTTATTCGGAGGATATAGATGCAGCAGCACTCTATACGTCTCTTTTAGGTGATGTAAAGATCGAGGGAATCGCATCGTCTTATGCATACTTGGTAGGAAGTGATGGAATTATGTTATTTCATCCAACCGCGGATAAAATTGGTTCTTTGGTTGAAAATCAAGTTGTGACAGGACTGGTTGCAGATTTAAAGGCAGGGAAAACACCTGTGGATGATGTAATCGTATACGAATTCAAGGGCATCAATAAGTATGCAGCATATGCAATTACAGAAGCAAGCCAGATTTTAGTAGTTACAGCAGATGAAGCAGAAATCATGAAACCCTTAGATACGATTACTATGATTGCAGTAATTACTGCAGCAGGAATTATTTTACTGTTGGGAATTGTTGGATATATCGTAGGAAAAGCGATTGTTAAACCAATTAAGGATATGACTGAAATCCTTGCCACAACAGCGGAATTTAACTTCAGACACAACACCAAAAGTGATGTATTAGTAAAAAGAAAAGATGAAACGGGTCTCATGGCCCGAGCACTTCGAGATATGCGTAGATCGCTTCGCGAGATGGTGCAAAAAATTGATCATTCAAAAAATCAAATTATTCAACTGGTTGATGAGTTACAGGATGTGGCAAATGTAGTAAATCAAATGAGTACGGATAATTCTGCAACGACGCAGGAACTGGCTGCAGGAATGGAAGAAACCAATGCAACAGCAGAAACCATTGAAGGAAATGTTCATGTAATCAAAGAGCGAGCAAATCAAATCAATCAATTGTCTTTAGATGGACAGGAGAAGGCTTTGGACGTTATGAATAGGGCAACCATGCTACTTCAAACCACCAAAGATGCCAGTAAAAAGACTACAGATATTTATACTTCGGTAAAAGGAAAGGCAGATCAAGCGATTGAAGATTCAAAAGCAGTTGAGAAAATCAATGAATTAACCCAGGCAATTATGGCGATTTCTTCACAAACTAGTCTGCTTGCATTAAACGCCAGCATTGAAGCAGCAAGGGCAGGAGAGTCTGGACGTGGTTTTGCAGTGGTAGCAACTGAAATTGGAAAACTGGCTGAGCAAACTTCAAAAGAGGTTGGTGCAATCAATGGAATTATAGCAGCAGTAAATAAAGCGGTTTTAAATATGTCAGAATGCCTTGAAGAAACCACCACATTTTTGGAGACAACCGTTCTAGGAGATTATGGTAGCTTTACTCAAGTTGGTGAACAGTATAATCAGGATGCAACTGTCTTTAAAAGAAGCATGGAAAATATTCATCAATCAATCGACAGCTTATCAGGTGTTATTGGAAATATAGCAGATGCATTAGGTGGCATTAATGCAACAATTCATGAGGCAACCATTGGAGTAACCGATATTGCTGGTAAAACAGCAGATATGGTAGTGAAATCCACGAAAACATATGACCTTGCATCTGAAAGTATGGAGAATACGAAAGAACTGGATCAAATTGTAGGATCTTTTATCCTTTCTTAGGATTTTACTTTTTTCATTGACAAAAGCACTTAAATTGTCTATATTAAGGCTAATATGATAAAAGTAATGAGAAAGAGGAGTAAGAAAATTTCCCCAAAAGAGATGACAGTTCACTGGCTGAAAGGCTGTCTTGGTAGGATTTTTCTGAAGGTAGCTTTTGAACTGATTTTCTGAACGATTAGTAAGAAAATCCGGTTAACAACCGTTATATTGTAAGAGATGCAGAGAAATCTGTAAGTAAGGTGGTACCGCGGTTTAAGTCGCCCTTTGTCAAGTATTTGGCAAAGGGCTTTTTTTGTGTTTCAAAAGCCTGCAACAGTGATTGCGTTTTTAAGAAAAGAATGAGAGGTTACAAAATGAGAAAAGAATTAGAAAAAACCTATGACCCACATGGTTTGGAAGAAAGAATTTATGCAAATTGGATGGATAAGGGATATTTCCATGCAGAAGTTGATCAAAGTAAAAAGCCATTTACGATTGTAATGCCACCACCAAATATCACTGGTCAGCTCCACATGGGTCATGCTTTAGATAATACAATGCAGGATATTTTAATTCGATTTAAAAGAATGCAAGGGTATAATGCGCTTTGGCAACCTGGAACAGATCATGCCAGTATTGCAACCGAAGTTAAAATTATTGAAAAATTAAAAGCAGAAGGAATTGAAAAGTCGGACCTTACCAGAGATGAATTTTTGGTTCGTGCTTGGGAGTGGAAGAAAGAATATGGTGGAAGAATCATTGATCAGTTAAAAAAACTTGGTTCTTCCTGTGATTGGGAAAGAGAACGCTTTACCATGGATGAAGGATGCAATCGTGCAGTAACGGAAGTGTTTTGCAAGATGCATGAAAAGGGATGGATTTATAAAGGCAGTCGTATTATTAACTGGTGTCCTGTTTGTAATACTTCTATATCAGATGCAGAAGTGGAATATCAGGAACTGCAAGGGTCTTTTTGGCATATAAAATATCCGCTGATTGAAGAAGATGGTTCTGTTAGTACAGATAATTTTTTAGAGTTTGCAACCACCAGACCTGAGACCATGCTTGGAGATACCGCAGTAGCAGTAAATCCAAAAGATGAGAGATATCAAAGCTATATCGGTAAAATGGTAAGAATTCCTTTTGTAAACAGAGATATTCCTGTTATTGCAGATGAATATGTTGATCAGGATTTTGGAACCGGAGTCGTTAAAATAACACCTGCCCATGATCCCAATGATTTTGAAGTAGGAAAAAGACATAAGCTTCCTGAAATTAATATCATGAATGATGATGCTACTATTAATGAGCAAGGGGGTAAATTTGCTGGAATGGATCGTTATGATGCCAGAAAGCAAATTGTTGCAGAATTAAAGGATATGGGATATCTGGTACAGGTTAAGGAACACGTTCATAATGTAGGTACTCATGATCGTTGTAAAACAATTATTGAACCGCTGATTAAAAAGCAATGGTTTGTAAAAATGGACGAGTTGATTAAACCTGCTGTTGATTCAGTGAAAAATGGCGAAATTCAATTAATCCCAGCAAGAATGGATAAAACTTATTATAACTGGACCGATAATATCAGAGACTGGTGTATCAGCAGACAGCTTTGGTGGGGGCATAGAATACCAGCATATTATTGCCATTCCTGTGGAGAAGTAATTATTTCCAGAGAAGAACCAGATGTATGCCCTATTTGCAAAGGTAGTAATTTTTCCCAGGATCCAGACACCTTAGACACTTGGTTTTCATCTGCTCTGTGGCCATTTTCAACACTTGGCTGGCCAGATAAAACCAAAGAACTGGATTATTTTTATCCAACAGATGTTTTGGTAACCGGCTATGATATTATTTTCTTTTGGGTAATTCGTATGGTATTTTCTGGTTACGAACAAATGAAAGAAAAACCTTTTAAAGCAGTATTATTTCATGGATTAATTCGTGATTCTCAAGGAAGAAAAATGTCAAAATCATTGGGAAATGGAATAGACCCATTGGAAATTATAGATCAATATGGAGCAGATGCCCTGCGTTTAACCCTTATTACAGGAAATGCACCTGGTAATGACATGCGTTTTTATCAGGAACGTGTGGAAGCAAACCGTAATTTTGCCAATAAAATATGGAATGCATCTCGCTTTATTATGATGAATATGAAAGATACTTTAAAAGAACCTACAATGAATGAACTTGAACCAGTAGATAAATGGATTCTTTCCAAGTGTAATCATCTAATTAAAGAAGTTACAGAACATATGGAAAGTTATGACCTTGGAATAGCGGTTCAGAAAGTATATGATTTTATCTGGGATGAAATTTGTGATTGGTATATTGAAATGGTGAAGCCAAGACTTTATAACTCAGACAATGAGGAAAGTCAAAATGCTGCACTTTGGACAGTAAAACATACATTGATTCAATCACTTAAATTATTGCATCCATTTATGCCTTTTATTACCGAAGAAATCTTTTTAACACTGCAGTCTGCAGAAGAATCCATTATGATTTCTAAGTGGCCAGAATACCAAAAAGAGTATCAGTTTCTAAAAGAAGAAAAAGAAATAGAAGTTATGAAAGAAGCTGTTCGTGGAATTCGAAATGCCAGAGCAGGAATGAATGTACCACCAAGTAAAAAGGCCAGTGTATATGTAGTAAGTGAAAAGGCTGAAATACGAGATATTTTCACAGAAGGATCTTTGTTCTTCCAGTCTCTGGCATTTGCCAGTGAAGTAATTGTTCAGGCGAATAAAGAAAATATAGCAGAAGATGCAGTTTCTGTTGTGATTGCAAATGCAGTTATTTATATACCATTTGCAGAACTGGTAGATATACAGGAAGAAATCAATCGCTTATTAAAGGAAGAACAACGCTTACAGCAGGAATTAGTAAGAGTAAATCAAATGCTAAGCAATGAAAAATTCATATCGAAAGCACCAGAAAGTAAAATAACAGAAGAAAAAGAAAAACGAGATAATTATCAGCAAATGATGGAACAGGTAAAAAGCCGCTTGATACAATTGCAAAAATAGCCCATAATAGAATTTAGTAAAGGGGTATGTGTTTACATATCATTGGGTGTAAGATGGAAAATCAAGAACTTTCAGAAAGACTCTCGCCAGAAGCGTTAGACGAACTCATCAAAGAAATTGAGATGGGAACAGGAGTGCAACTAAATAAAAGAGAAACATCAGTCCGTATCTCAGAAGATAAAATGGAGGCATGGCTTTATTTGGCCATGCCAGAAAATAATTACAATTTTACAAAAAATGATTTGATACAAATTCTGGAAGAACATGGTGTGCATGAAGGTTTTTTGGAATCCAATTTAGCAGCGATTGCTAAGAAAAAGGTATATGACAGAGAAATCCTAGTTGCTAGGGGTAAAACACCAAAAGAAGGAAGTAATGGACATTATGAATTCTTCTTTGAGCCTCCGAATTACAAGGCAGCACCTAAAATAAGAGAAGATGGCTATGTGGATTATCATAGTATGTCGGAACTACCCAATGTACATAAAGACCAAATGCTGGCAATGTATCATCCGGCAATACCAGGTGAAGATGGTTATGAGGTAAATGGCAGGGGATTGCGTCCTCAGATGGTACGTGATTTACCTCCTTTAAGAGGACGAGGAATTAGTAACCAGGATAACAAAAACATCTACTTGGCCAGAATCGATGGAAAAGTTGAAATGAAAGATAATTCCATTGACATTCAGCCGATTCATGAAATTCGTGGAGATGTTGATATGATTATTGGCAAAGTTGATTTTTTTGGAGACATCAAGATTTCTGGGAATGTGGAAGCAGGAGTAATCATTCGTGCTGGTAGAAATGTGGTGATTGATGGTTTTGTGGAAGCGGTACAGATTTTTGCTGGTGGAGATGTCATATTAAAACGAGGAATCTCAGGCAATAAAAAAGCAAAGATTATTGCAAAGGGTAGTGTTATGGCGGATTTCATAGAAAATGCTGAAATTGAAGCAACAGGAAGTGTACATGCTAATATCATACTAAATTCCAGAGTGTATTCAAAAGATTCTATTTTAGTTACAGGTAAAAAAGGAACGATAATTGGTGGTATCACCCATGGTTTGACGGGACTAATGGCAATGAACCTTGGTAACGATGTTGAAGTCAGAACCATCGTGCATGTAGGTTTTGAACCAGGAAGTTATGAACGTTTTGTTTATCTTACAAGAAAAGAAACAGATTTGAAAAGAGAACTTGCAGAACTTGTGGATGAAATGGCAAATATCCTTCGAAGAAAAAGGACTACAGGTGAACTTACGATAACGGAAGAAGATAAACTGGTTCGACATAATAAAAAGAAAGATGAGATTTTTATAGAACTTGATAATATCCGCATGGAAAGAGAAAAATTGGCACTTGAAATTTCCAGAGGCAGAGGAGCAAAAGTACATGTGGAGGGCAATATAAACAGAGGGGTCATCATTGGAGCAGAGAATGCACAAATGTTAATTGATCGTTCTACTGTTTATATGGAGTATAGTTGTGTTTCAGGTCAGGTTCAGGGAAATGTAATCATATATAAATAGGTGACACAGGTGCAGAAAGAAAAAAATGCAATACAGGAAGCGCAGGAATATATTTTTAGCATTCCAAAATTTAGCAGTAAAAATAGTTTAGAAGAAACAAAGGCATTTTTACAGAAGATTGGTAATCCTGGAGGAAATCTGAAAGTCATTCATGTGGCTGGTACCAATGGTAAAGGATCTGTGTGTGCATACCTTTCCAGTGTCTTAAAGGAAGCTGGGTATAAAGTGGGGTTGTTTACATCGCCACATTTGGAAAATATCAGAGAACGTTTCCAGGTACAACAGGAGATGATTTCAGAAGTTGACTTTCTAAATGCCTATAGAAAAGTAAAAACTGAAGTTTATAGAGAACAAAAGGGTGGTAATTCGAATTACCATCCCAGTTTTTTTGAATTTTTATTTATTATGGCTTTGTATTATTTCGAGCAACAGCAGGTAGATATTCTGGTTCTGGAAACAGGACTTGGAGGCAGACTGGATGCAACCAATGTGGTGGAACATCCTCTTGTTTGTGGAATCACTAGAATTGGACTTGACCATATCGAATATTTGGGAACTACCATTTCGGAAATCGCATTTGAGAAGGCTGGTATTATTAAATCCTCTGTTCCGGTATGTTATTGGAATTTATCTAACGAAGTATCACGTGTTATAGAATCAAGAGCAAGAGAACAACAGAGTATTTCTTATTCAGTTTGTGAAGATGATTATCTGATTCATAGTATAGGTAAAAAATCCATTGATTTTTCTATGGATAGTGAGTATTATGGTTATATTAGGCTCATTCTTTCTACGGGTGCACTTTACCAGGTTGAAAATGCAGCTTTGGCAGTCAGGATAATAGAAGTATTAAATCAAAATACTGAAATCAAACAAAAGATTTCAAAAGAATCTTTGATACAAGGAATTTATAAAATGCACTGGCACGGAAGAATGGAAGAGATTTTGCCAGATGTTTTTTTGGATGGTGCCCATAATGAAGATGGAATTCTTGCTTTTTTGGAAACGGTAAAAAGAAGAGAACACCAAAAACCTTCTTTACTTGTTTTCTCAGTGGTCATGGAGAAAGATTATCAACCTATGATTCGCGCTATTGAGGATAGTAGGCTTTTTCGGGAAATTATTGTTACCCGACTAGATAATAATAGAGCCTTATCCATTGAATCAATGAAGGAAGTTTTTCGTGGAAGCAAAGAAGAAAAAATAACCTATATAGAACATGCCGAAAAAGCATTTTTATATGGCTTACAGCATAAAAATGAAGATGAAACCCTATATGTTGCAGGGTCCCTATATTTAGTGGGTAATATAATGACATTATGTCATAAAAAGAATTTTTGGGAGGATATGTCATGATTAATTTTGAAGAAGAACTTCGTAAATTTCACCCAAGTCTTGAAGTGGAAGAAGTAGAAGAAGCCATATACAACCAGGATTTAACAGATGTTGCAGATGTGTTGGTAGGAATGATGAAAGCTGCAAAAGAAGAGGAAGAACAGGGGTAACAGATATGAAATGTTATAATTGTGGATGTCGCCTGTCTGAGAAGGATTTCTGTACCAATTGTGGAGCTGATGTTTCCAGATATAAAAAAATATTATATGCTTCCAACCGTTTTTTTAATGAAGGACTGGAAAAAGCGAATGTAAGAGATTTGTCAGGTGCGATTGTTAGTTTACGTCAAAGTCTAAAATTTAACAAAAATAATATTGAAGCCAGAAATCTTCTTGGGCTTGTGTATTTTGAAATGGGCGAAGTGGTAGCTGCCTTAAGTGAATGGGTAATTAGTAAAAATTTAAAAGCGGCAAAAAATATTGCGGATGATTATATAACTATGGTTCAGGCTAATCCTACACGTCTGGAATCGATTAATCAGACCATAAAGAAATATAATCTTGCACTAAATTACTGCAGGCAGGATAGCATCGATCTTGCAATTATACAGTTGAAAAAAGTCTTGTCATTAAATCCTAAATTTATCAGAGCACATCAGTTATTAGCTTTGATTTATATGAATATGGAAGACTGGGATAAAGCAAAAAAAGAGTTGGTTAAATGTAATGCTATTGACTCCAATAATTTAACCACACTTCGTTATATGAAAACAATCGATAATGCCCAGGAAGTAACCGATGATTTAAAGATAGGAATCAAGAAAAAGAAACAGGATGAAGTGCAAACATATCAAAATGGGAATGATATTATTATACAACCTCTTAATCCAAGAGAACCCGTTGGATTTTCCACAATTATTAATATTGTGATTGGTATTGTGTTGGGATTGATGGTTGGTATCTTTTTAATACTCCCTGGAAGAATTCAATCAGCAAAGGCCCAAATGAAGGAAGAACTAATTGCAATTGGTGAAGAATCGGATGCAAAAAGCATTACAATCAATGATTTAGAGCAAGATATAAAAGCACTAACAACTGAGAATGCCACCTTAAAAGGGCAGGTCGATAATTATGTTGGAACAGATGGAATTATGGCAGCAGATGCAATTTTATTTGATGCAGTTGCGCTATATTTCGCAAATAAAGATGATGTGGTTGCGATCTCAGAAGTACTGGAGAACATGGATACTTCTTTACTATATGAAGCAGCCAGTGAAAGTTTTAAAAATGTTTATCAGATGATAGTAACTGACATAGGACCTAAAGTTGTAGACCGATATTATGATATTGGATATACCGCATACAACAATGGCCAGTATGAAGAAGCTATTGCAAACTTTTCCAAAGCAGTAGAATATGATTCTGAAAATGTGGAAGCCTTATATAATTTAGGTAACGCATATCGAAAAAATGAAAATATTCAAGAAGCTGTTACTACATATACCTTGTTAATTCAACTGTTCCCTACATCATCCAGAGCAAGTAAGGCACAGGGATATATTGATAGTCTACAATAAATAAAAACGCCGCAAAGAGCGGCGTTTTTTCAAACAATAGAAAGGAACTTTTTATATGAAAATTGCTTTTTTTGATACAAAACCTTACGATAGACAATGGTTCGAAACAGTAGACCACGAAGGCTTGACGTTTAAATATTTGGAGGCAAAATTAAATGCCGATACAGCTGCTCTTGCTAAGGGATGTGATGGAGTTGTTGCATTTGTGAATGATAATTTGGATGAAGCTACCATAAATCATTTATATGACCTGGGTATAAAAATTGTTGCGATGCGTTGCGCAGGATATAATAATGTTAATTTTGAAGCAGCATATGGAAAAATACACATTGTTAGAGTGCCTGCATATTCACCTTATGCAGTTGCAGAGTACACAGCAGCGTTGTTACTTAGTATGAATCGAAAAATCCATAAATCCTACAATAGAACCAGAGATTTTAATTTCTCTCTGGTTAATCTGGAAGGCTTTGATTTGTTTGGAAAAACAATAGGAATTATTGGAACTGGAAAAATTGGAAAAATCTTTGTTGATATTTGCAAAGGGTTTGGAATGGATGTGATTGCTTATGATAAGTTTCCAATACCAGATCCAACCATCCAATATGTAGAACTGGATGAGCTTTTTAAAAGAAGTGATATCATATCTTTGCATTGTCCACTTACGGATGATACCTACCATATGATTGATGAAGAAAGCATTGCAAAAATGAAACAGGGCGTTTATCTGATTAATACTTCAAGAGGTCCGTTGATTGAAAGTCAGGCATTACTAAAGGCTTTACAAAACCGTAAAATTGCAGGTGCAGCATTGGATGTTTATGAGGAAGAAAGTGTATTCTTTTTTGAGGATCGTTCAAATGAAATCATTAGTGATGAAACGCTGTCCTTATTAGTTGCATTACCGAACGTATTACTAACCTCCCACCAGGCTTTTTTAACAAAAGAAGCATTGGAAAATATTGCCAAAACAACAGTTGAGAATCTAAAAGAATTTTTTGAAGATCGACCATTGACCAATGAAATCTGTTATGAAATAAAGAATCACCAAAGTGCAAATGGCTGTGAGCACAAAATAAATGGAAGATGCTTTTAAGATTACATAAAAACGGCAGGAGATGAACTATGAGTAGTGTTATTTCAAAAATAATCGCTATACTGATTACAATTGCATACTTTGTTGCATTAGGATTCGGTTCGGATTTTTGGGGAAATACTTTATCTTCAACCGTTACTTTTATTGCAAGCATCTATTTGTTTCAGGCATATCGAAAGTCAGCAAATAAAAGAAATAAGCTTGCTTATTTGATAGGGATGATTGCGGTACTTGGATGGTTTATTTCTGATATTATGTGGTTACTAGCAGAACCACTGGCGAACATTGATCCAGAGGAGTACGATTTTTTTCTCAGATTTACTCGATAACAAATCTCTTCTTATTTGTTTTTACACTTTTTAAGTTTCGCGTTATGAAGAGATGGAACAGAGTGCTTGTAGTAACGGATACCATTGCTCTATCTATATGCCTTATGATATTAGTCTGGGTGCTGTTTTTAGAACAAAATATGCAGAATCTACTTTTGGTACAAGAAGATATAACAGTATCGTTATCCTTGGTGATGGATTACCTTATGTTTTCTTGGATTGCAGTCTGGTATTTTTCTGCCAGAAAAAGTAGTATACATTTAGGGAGCAGATTGCTTTCTGCTGCTTTGGTTATCTATGTTGTTTGTGACATTTATTATTATTATGAATACTTGCTGACAACCTATACACCAAATACATATGTAGATGGAATATATGTAATTTCTTTTTTGGTGCTTGGCTTTGGTGCAGCTATAAAAGTGAATGCAAAGGAAGAAACAATCGAGCAAAGAGATTCTTATCAAAATGTAAAAGGGCAGGCCTTATTGTTGGTTATTGCACCAATCCTTATCATTGTTTTCAAAGGGTTTTTATTGGAGTATTTATTAATTTTGGTATCCATTATCATGTTATATCAATTTTTGGTGCTCTATATACAACGGAATATTTTAAGAGATTTCATGCTGGAAGAAGAATATAAACTGAATCATGAACTGGAAAAAGCGGTAGAAGAAAGGACCAAAGAATTAAAAGAATTGGCCTATCAAGATTTGGTTACCAAGTTGTACAATCGAAAGTACCTAGTTGAAACATTACGTGAATTTAGAGAAAAGCTACATAAGAATGAGAAAATTGTATTGTTTTATATAGACATTAATCGCTATAAAATGTTAAAGACCATTTATGGAAATCAAATAAGTGAACAACTACTGGCCTTTACGGGAATGAAACTAAAAAATATGGAAGCTATTTCAAACAGCACAAATACGGTTCTTGCCATGTATGGAGAAGATGTATTTGTATTTGCAAAAATGGGGCAATTTTCAGAAGGTGAAGTAGAAGCATTAGCTGGAGAGATTATTGAACAGGTTTCCACTCGTTATCAGGTAGAAAACTATGAAATTATGATTTCTGTAAACATAGGTATTTCAAATTATCCTGATGATTCAGATACGATTGAAAAATTGATTTCTCATGGGACAATCGCCATGAATCGTGCCAGAATAGAAGGGTATAATAAATTCCAGTTGTTTGATCATACCATCAGTGCATGTGTATTGATGAACAATCGCGTGGAATTACTTTTAAAGAACAGTAATTTTGACCAGGAATTTTATCTGGATTATCAGCCACAGGTTTTAAGTCATAATAAGGAACTAGTAGGGGTGGAGGCTTTACTTCGATGGAAATTAAAAACTGGTGAAATGTTATCACCCGCTGTTTTTATTCCTATCGCAGAGGAAACAGGTATCATTGTACCTCTGGGTTACTGGGTTATTGATCAGGTTTTTCGTCAAATGAAAGAATGGAAGCTTCATGCAGGTGTTTTACTGCCTGTTGCCATAAACATCTCAGCGAAGCAATTAATTCAAAAGGATTTTGTGGAACAGTTTAAAGCCTTACTTACAACCTATGGGATGAATCCGGACTATGTAGAAATTGAAATAACGGAATCCATTCAACTGGAAGCTAACGCAGAAATAAAAAACAGTTTACAGGAGTTAAAGAAACTGGGTATTTCCATCGCCATTGATGACTTTGGAACAGGTTATTCCTCTCTTTATTATATTAAACATTTAAATATTGATCGTATTAAAATTGCAAAAGAACTGGTTGATCATGTTGTGGAAGATGAGTTTGATGCAACCATTATTAAAAGTATTATCAATATAGCAGAAGTCGGTAATATTGCGGTAATAGCTGAGGGTGTGGAAACAAAAGAACAGTGGGAATGTTTAAGAGACTTAGGCTGTGAGCAAATTCAAGGCTATTATTTTTCCAGACCTTTATCCTATGATACGATACAGAATGACTGGCTTCTTACGAAACAGTAAAAAGAATATCAAAATTACCCATAGAACTTTTATAGTGCAGTGTTTTTCCATTGCTAAAATTAGCAACCGTTGTGTCGAAGGTATTTAATGTGATCTGCGGAATGGAAACACTGCATGTTTGTATATTTGTAGATAATTGAAAGGCAGCTTGTTGTCCAATAGAACTAATTATTTTACGAATTGAAAAATTCAACAAGTCTTTGTCTAGACTTATTTTATCCAGATTAATAATATAACAAACCATTCGATATACCATATCTGAGGGAAATGAAAATACTGCATAGGTATCTACAATTCCAGTAAAACGAATTAAAGCAAATAAGTTGCCATGTAAGTGCGTATTGAAAATAGTTTCGTTTATTTTTATTATATCTTCTAAAAACATATTATGAAATGTTTCAAGGACTGAGAGATGGAGAACCTGGGCAAATTCATTGCTTTGGTCCATACACTTTAAAATTACGTATGAATTTAATGCATTCAGTTTTTGCACCAATCTCATCTTTGGTAATTAACTTTTCAATGATAGGGTCAATGCGATCAAGTAGAAGTTTGTGCTCCTGATCGATTACCGTATGTCCAAGGATATATTCATTTTTCCATAACATAAAGATCTGCTCCTTCACATATTTATAAGAGCAATTATAGTCTTTTTTTTACGGATTGTCATCCGTGGTTTTTATTCTTGCTTGAAAAATTAGAAGACTGATAGTACAATGTTAAGAAATGAAAGAACAACAGATTTGAGAAAGGTGTTGTATAAATATGCGCAATATGGAATTTAAAATGGAACGGCCTGGGTTATTGGTACCGGGACAAATTGTGACGGTTACAGAAGGTGTTCTCCCCAGCAATTATTATTACACCATTGATCCTTCCCTTGCTATGTCTGGTAACATCCCATTTCCGGAAAGACTAAGGCAAAAAGAAGGTAAAGTGTTGGATATAAAGGAAACCGCCAGTGGTTTCTATGTTATGGTTGAATTTCAATAAAAAATCTTATTTTAGGAAAGTGTAGGGAAAACAAATGATTAAAATTAGCACAGAACATGCACCAGCCGCAATCGGACCTTATTCACAGGCAGTTGTATATGGGCAAACAGTGTATACCTCAGGACAAATTGCTATTAACCCTGCCACACAACAGGTGGAGGAAGATACCATCGAAGGGCAGACTTTACAGGTTATGAAGAATATTGGAGCAATCTTGGAAGCAGCCGGAAGTAACTTTCAACAGGTAATTAAAACAACCTGCTTTCTTGCGGATATGAAGGATTTCGCAGCCTTTAATAAAATTTATGAAACTTATTTTACAGAAAAGCCTGCCAGAAGTTGTGTAGCAGTGAAAGAATTACCAAAGCAAGTTTTATGCGAAGTAGAAGTGATTGCATATCTTGCATAAAAAAAGCAAAGAAGCTGTCTGAATCATATTCAGACAGTGTTTTTTTGAAAGGAATTTGATATGGAAAATATCGTATTAATTGGAATGCCAGGAGCGGGCAAAAGTACAATCGGTGTTGTTCTGGCAAAGATTATGGGCTATCAGTTTTTGGATTCGGATTTATTGATTCAGGAACAAAAGCAAAAACGTTTATTTGAATTGATTGAAGAATATGGAAATGATGGATTTTTACAGATTGAGAATCAGGTGAATCAATCAATACTGGTAGATAAATGTATCATTGCTACTGGAGGAAGTGCAATCTATGGAAGAGAAGCCATGGAACATCTAAGAAACATAGGAACGATAGTTTATCTGGATATTAGTTATTTTTCCCTAAAAAAACGCTTGGGAGATTTAAAAAAACGAGGTGTAACCTTAAAGGATGGACAAACGTTGAAAAACCTTTATGCAGAAAGAGTTCCTTACTATAAGCAGTATGCCGACATCAAAGTTTCTTGTGAAAGAAAAAGCATTCAAAAAATTGCTCTTGAAATTGCAACAAAAGTGAAACAGTTTCAGAATGAAAAAGAAGATAGAGAAAGTATGTAGGACAAACATGAAAAAGAAAGAACAACATCGTATATTAGGAACCTTTTTTTTACTTATGGCAGCAGTTGTATGGGGAATTGCCTTTGTTGCACAAAGTGAAGGAATGCGTTATATGGGGCCCTTTTATTTTAATGGCATTCGCTTCGCGCTGGGTGGAATTGTTTTACTTCCAGTAATTTTGCTTATGGATAAGATATCAATAAGGAAAAAGGAAACAAGTGAAAACAACAGAAAAGTACCACCCAAGGTACTTCTTTTAGGTGGAATAATATGTGGTTTCATTTTATTTGTTGCAAATGGTTTTCAACAGATTGGAATTATGTATTCTACTGTTGGGAAGGCGGGATTCATTACTACACTATATATCATCATTGTACCAATTCTTGGAATTTTTATTCGAAAAATTCCAGCCTGGAATGTTTGGATTAGTGTTTTTATCGCAGCAATAGGTTTGTTTTTATTGTGTTTTAAAGATGACTTAAGTTTAAGTCTGGGAGATTTGCTGTTACTTGCATGCGCATTTTTGTTTTCCTTACATATTCTGGCGATTGATTATTTTTCGCCAAAAGTTCATGGGGTAAAATTATCCTGTATTCAGTTTTTTGTTAGTTCAATCTGTTGTTTTCTGGTAGCCATTTTCCGAGAACAGATAACATTTCAACAGATTCAGGAAGGAATCATACCGATTCTTTATGCTGGGATTATGTCATGCGGTGTTGCTTATACATTTCAGATTATTGGTCAAAAACATATGGAACCGGCAATTGCGTCCTTACTATTAAGTCTGGAAGCGGTAGTATCCGTAATTGCAGGTTTCCTTATTTTAGGACAAAGACTATCCCCACAGGAATTAAGTGGTTGTTTGATAGTATTTGCAGCCGTTATACTGGCCCAGCTACCCTTGCATAAGAAAACGTCCCAAGTAGAACTAGCAATGGAAGAAGAAGCAGCTTAATCAGAGCTCTTCTACCTGAAATTGACAGGAACTTAGAAACTTATAAACCGTAAGATCCCATTCCTGCTCAGCAGTTTTATCCAGAGTAAAACCAGAATAGGAAACAGCAGTAACACACTTTAAAACACCTTGTTCAAATTTTATATTTACCACATAAGCCTGAATCATAGGGTCAGAAAGGTTGCTGAAATTCTCAGGATCAGCCAGTAGGGTAAATTGAAATGCTACAGGTGTTTTTTTTCCTTTTATTAACTGAATGCAATTAGTCCGCGTATCTCTCCAACGAGTGAAAAGAGGTTTTTGATTTCCAAGTAATTCTAATTCCTCTGCCTGATAAAAATCTTCAATGATTCTCCCGTCCAGGAAATAGCTGATACCCATCACAATGGTTGCCTTTTCTAAGTAAAAATGATCAAATGTTTCGGAATTTAAAAAAATATTCATAAAGTTTTTAATGTCTTTTATTTGGTAAGCTTTCATTTTGATAGCCATGCCTTTCTGTCTGTTTATTCTAATAATATTCTTTTACTATAGTATCTTTTTTGACTCTTTACAAGAGGCTAAAATTATGTGATAATATGTAGTAATCAAAACTACATGGAATGGTAACTTGTATTCCATAACATAAAACTATATTTAAAAAGGTTAGGAGCATATGATATG
>CANRGO010000035.1 GCA_947630125.1 uncultured Lachnospiraceae bacterium
ACCTATTCTGTGACGGTAACTGAGCCAGTAACGGATCCAGATTCAACACCAGATCCAGATTCAACACCAGATCCAGATCCAACACCAGATCCAGATCCAACACCAGATCCAGATCCAACACCAGATCCAGAACCAGAAGTTCTTCCGATTGCAGCAACATTTGCCCCAACAACTTTGAAGCTTTTAACAGAGGCAACTGGAACGATTACAGCAACCATTACCAATTTTACAGTAGATGCTGGACTTACCTTTAAGAGTTCCGATGAAACCTTAGCCACAGTTTCAGCCGTTAATAATGCAGACAATACAACTTCCACCCTGACTGTAACTGGGAAGAAGCCAGGTACTGTTAATATTACAGCAGTTGGCAAGGTAGCAGGGGTAGATACTGTGCTTGCCACATGTGTGGTTACCATTACACAGGATCCAAAAACGGATACCACCACTCTGCTGGTAACAAAAGACAACAAACCAGTTTATGTTTACAACGCAACTACAAAAACTTACACCAAGGCAACCCATTCAGATTATTATAAGACGGATATCAAGTTTTATTTAGTAGATGAAACACAGCAATATGTGTACACTGGATGGCAGACACTAAATGGAAAAACCTATTTCTTTAATAAGAACCACCTTGCAGTTACTGGTGAACAGATTATTCAGGGACTAAAATATACGTTTGGCGGAGACGGTGTATTAAGCAGTAAAGTCGGAGGACTAGGCATCGATGTTTCCAAGTGGAATGGTTCCATTAATTGGACGAAGGTTAAGAATAGTGGTGTTGGTTATGTAATCATTCGATGTGGATATCGTGGTTCTTCTCAGGGTACCTTAATCGAAGACCCGACCTATAAAGCAAATATTCAGGGAGCTATTGCGGCTGGACTAAAAGTTGGTGTATACTTCTATTCGCAGGCGATTAATCAGGTAGAAGCAGTAGAAGAAGCTTCCATGGTATTGAATCTCATCAAGGGATACAAAATTTCATATCCAGTATTTATCGATATCGAAGCAAGTGGTGGACGTGCAGACGCCATAGACAAGAATACCAGAACAGCTGTTGCTCAGGCATTCTGCGAAACAGTACAGGCTTCAGGATATGCTGCAGGTGTTTACTCTGGGAAAAATTGGTTTGAGACAAAGATGAACACTGCTTCTTTGGAAAAATATAAGATTTGGGTAGCTCATTATAACAATGCAACAGCAACCACTTATAAAGGACGCTATGATATCTGGCAGTATAGTTCTACCGGTAAAATCGATGGAATCAGCGGCAATGTAGATTTAAATCTGAGTTATATGGGATATTAAAAATAAACGTAATGCATGTGATGTGCGGATGGGAGTTTGAATGAAAACTTATTTAGTAACAGGTGGTGCAGGCTTTATAGGATCAAACTATATACACTATATGTTTGAAAAATACGGAAAAGAAATTCGCATTATCAATGTGGATGCACTGACCTATGCAGGTAATCTGGAGAATTTAAAAGCAGTTGAACAGTATGAAAATTATAGTTTTGTAAAAGCAGATATTTGTGACAAAGTAGCAATCAGTAAAATTTTTGAAGAACATGATATTGACAGAGTGGTTCATTTTGCAGCAGAAAGTCATGTGGACAGAAGTATTCGTAATCCAGAAGTATTTGTACAGACCAATGTACTTGGAACTCTTGTGATGTTAAACTGTGCTAAAACTGCATGGGAATTAGAAGATGGTTCTTATCCAGAAGGAAAAAGATTTTTACATGTTTCCACAGATGAGGTTTATGGATCTTTAGAAAAAGAAGGTGAATATTTCTATGAAACAACACCTTATGATCCTCATAGTCCTTATTCAGCAAGTAAAGCTGGCAGCGATATGTTGGTAAAATCTTATATGGATACCTATAAGTTCCCAGCAAACATTACCAATTGCTCTAACAACTATGGACCATATCAGTTCCCTGAAAAATTAATTCCACTTATTATTAACAATGCCTTACAGGGTAAAAAGTTACCTGTATATGGAGATGGAAAGAACGTCAGAGACTGGTTATATGTAAAAGATCATGCAAAAGCCATTGACATGGTTCAGGAGCAGGGTCGCCTTTTTGAAACCTATAACATCGGTGGACACAACGAAAAACAGAATATAGAGATTATTCATATTATTTTACAGACTCTTCAGGAAATGCTTCCAGATTCTGATCCAAGAAAAGCTCATATTTCCACAGACTTGATTACCTATGTGGAAGATCGTAAGGGACATGATCGCAGATATGCAATTGCTCCTGATAAGATCAAAGCGGAGATTGGCTGGGAACCAGAAACCATGTTCCAGGAAGGCATCAAATTAACCATCAAATGGTTTTTTGAAAATGAAGACTGGATGAAGCATGTGACCAGTGGAGACTATCAAAAATATTATAATGAAATGTATCAGTAAGAATTGATGGGAACGGCAACTATACCGTTCCCATTCGGTGCGTTTTCGTTAAACCAGATATAGCCACCAATATGTGGCGGAAGAGAGGGACTATGAAGGGAATTATTTTAGCGGGAGGATCCGGCACAAGACTGTATCCTTTGACAAAAGCCATATCAAAACAAATTATGCCAGTATATGATAAACCCATGATTTATTATCCATTATCTACCTTAATGCTTGCAGGAATACGTGAAATTTTAATTATTTCAACACCAAGAGATATCAAAGTATTTGAAGAATTATTTGGAACAGGAGAACAATTGGGACTTAGCATGAGTTATGCTGTGCAGGAATATCCAAGAGGACTGGCAGATGCTTTTATCATTGGTGCAGACTTTATCGGGGATGATTCTGTTGCGTTGGTACTTGGAGATAATATTTTTTATGGACAAAGCTTTTCCAAAATATTAAATGAAGTGGCAAAAAGAGAATCAGGAGCTACAATCTTTGGTTATTATGTAAGGGACCCAAGAGAGTATGGAGTTGTGGAATTTGATGAAAATGGGAAGGCTCTTTCCATTGAAGAAAAACCTGAAAATCCAAAGAGCAACTATGCAGTTCCTGGTTTATATTTCTATGATAATGATGTAGTTGATATTGCTAAAAATGTAAAACCATCTGCAAGAGGTGAAATTGAAATCACCAGCATCAACAATGAATACTTAAGAAGAGGAACCCTTCGTGTAGAAACCTTAGGCAGAGGCTTTGCCTGGTTGGATACTGGAAATCATGATTCCCTATTAGATGCGGCTGACTTTGTTGCAGCATTTCAGAAGAGACAGGGCTTATACATCTCCTGTATCGAAGAAATTGCATATAAAAAGGGATTTATTACAAAAGAACAGTTGTTAAAACTTGCTTCTGATTTAGCGAAAACAGATTATGGCAAATATTTATTCGAGGTTGCAAATGGACTCTAAACTGATTCGGAACTGGACCATATTGATGCTTCTTGTTATCAGTATCATTATTGGTTTGGTAGTATTTCTGAACTGGAATAAACAAAAACAAACAGGGGCGGCGGGTACTTCGCAAACCGCTCCTTTTCAAACGATGGAAAATGGGGTAGAAGATACGGATAAGGAAAGTGATTACCGTGAATTTTTAAATGACCCCTTCTTTTTTGATGAAGAATAAGAAAAGCATAGACACTATGCAGAGGGAGTGAAATTTTAATGGGAAAAATTTTGGTGGAAACCTGTGAAATAGAAGGATTGAGAGTACTTACCCCAGCAGTTTTTGGAGATGCAAGAGGATATTTTATGGAGACCTATCAGTGTGAGGATTTTAAACAGGCTGGTGTAGAGGTTTCCTTTGTTCAGGATAATCAGTCGGCTTCTAAACAAGGTGTTTTGAGAGGCTTACATTTTCAAAAAGAATATCCACAGGATAAGCTTGTTCGCGTAATTAAGGGAGAAGTATTTGATGTGGCAGTGGATTTACGTAAAGACTCTAAAACCTTTGGAAAATGGTTTGGACTTGTCTTAAGTGAAGAAAATAAAAAACAATTTTTTGTTCCCAAGGGATTTGCCCATGGTTTTCTTGTGTTAAGTGAATATGCAGAATTTTGTTACAAATGTAGTGATTACTATCGTCCAGGTGACGAGGGTGGTTTAATCTGGAATGATGAAACCATCGGGATTGATTGGCCCATACCAGCTGATATGGAAGTTCTTTTATCAGACAAAGACACCAAATGGGGCACCTTTCAGGAATATACAAAGGAAGTAAACCATGAGAAAAATAACGATTAGTAAGCAAGTGGGCATTATCCTGTATTGGATTGCGGCACTTGTAGTAAGTGGAATTATTTTGTTTTACCATAATCCACTGGCAATTCTTCAGGAAGAAAACTTAAAAAAAATCATTTCCTGTGTGGTTATTTTTATCAGTGCTCTGATTTTTACCTTTTTTTATGGCAAAATTATTCAGCTGCCCAGGGAATTGATTCAAAATAGAAAGTTAATCTGGAAACTTGCAAAAAATGATTTTAAGACACGTTACGCTGGTTCCTATATGGGATTTTTCTGGGCATTGGTTCAGCCAGTAGTTACTGTGCTTTTATACTATATTGTATTTGATAAAATCTTTGGAGACCGTGCGCCCTTATCAAAGGGTGAAGTTCCACACGTGCTTTTTCTAACAGCAGGTCTTGTACCCTGGTTTTTCTTCAGTGAAGCATTAAATGGTGGAACCATGGCTTTATTGGAATATAATTATCTGGTTAAAAAAGTGGTGTTTAAAATTAGTATTTTACCAATCATCAAAGTAATTGCAGCGACCTTTATCCATGGCTTTTTTGTACTTGTTTTATTGTCTGTAGCTTTTGGCTATGGTTTTTATCCAAGCATTTATACCATTCAGCTTCTATACTATAGTTTCTGTTTATTTATGCTGGTTTTGGCAATTACCTACTCAACCTGTTCCATCGTGATATTTTTTCGGGATTTAGGACAGATTATTGCCATTGTTTTACAGATTGGTATGTGGGCGACCCCTATTTTATGGGATCTTAGTATTGCAACACCTAAAATAGCAGTGTTCTTAAAATTGAATCCACTGGTTTATATCGTAAATGGTTACCGTAGTGCCATATGGGGAAAACAATGGTTTTTTGAAGATTTCTTTTCCACCATGTATTTCTGGATTGTCACAGTTGTGCTATTCGGAATTGGTGCCTTGATATTTAAGAGACTTAAGGTACATTTTGCAGATGTTTTATAAAGTGGCGGAAGGCATAGAGACAGGAATTCATATGGAAAAAAAACAAATTGCCATTCAGGCAAGGAACTTAAGTAAAGTTTATAAATTATATGACAAACCTTCCGATCGAATGAAGGAAGCGTTGGGACTCACAAGGAAAAAGAAGCACCAGGAGCATTATGCCCTGAAAAATATTGATCTGACAATTCAGCAGGGAGAATGTGTTGGGATTATTGGAACCAATGGTTCGGGAAAATCCACGATATTAAAAATCATTACTGGAGTGTTAAACCAGACAAAGGGTGATTTGACTGTAAATGGAAGAATATCTGCCCTATTGGAACTTGGTGCAGGCTTTAATATGGAGTATAATGGAATAGAAAATATTTATCTGAATGGTACCATGATTGGGTTTTCCAAAGCGGAAATCGATCAAAAACTGGAATCAATTCTTGATTTTGCAGATATCGGAGAATATGTATATCAGCCAGTGAAAACGTATTCCAGTGGGATGTTTGTGCGTCTTGCGTTTGCAGTGGCGATTAACATTGAACCAGAGATTCTGATTGTAGATGAGGCCCTTTCGGTTGGTGACGTATTTTTTCAGGCCAAATGTTATCACAAATTTGAAGAGTTTAAAGAACGGGGCAAAACAATTTTATTTGTTAGCCATGACTTAAGTAGTATTAGTAAGTATTGCGACAGAGTTATTTTGCTGAATAGGGGAAGTAAGCTGGGAGAAGGTACTCCTAAGGAAATGATTGATGTGTACAAGCGTGTGCTGGTTGGTCAATATCAGCTTCCTGAGGAAACTGAAAATCTGTTGGATGACACTCAGATTCAAAAGAAGGCAATCGAAGCTTCCCATGATGCAAAGGATAACAGTGAAGCAACTACCATAGAAGTGTTGGAATATGGACAGAAACAAGCTATGATACGCAACTTTTATGTAACAGATAAGTCGAAAATTCCAACTCAGGCAGTGGTAAAAGGAGAAGAATTTACCCTTACCATGGATGTGGAGTTTTTGGAAACGGTAGCAAATCCTATCTTTGCATTTACGATTAAAGATGCAAAAGGAACTGAAATAGCTGGAACCAATACCATGATTGAAAAGGCTTTTTTGGAATCCGTAGAAAAGGGCAGTATAAAAGAAGTTCAATTTACCCAGAAGATGCAACTACAGGGCGGTGATTACCTGCTGTCTCTTGGTGTCACTGGTTATGAAAAAGAAGAATTTGTGGTCTATCATAGATTATATGATGCCTTGTCCTTGACTGTAATTTCAGATAAAAATACCGTTGGGTACTTTGACATGAATACACATATTAAGGTACGGGATAGAAAGTTAGAAGAAAAAGGAATGAAACGTTAGGAGAACCATATGACCGAACAAATAGGTAACATTACGTTAGACTATAGCTGTTATCCAGGAGAAGATTTGTACTGTGATGGTGCAGTGGAAGATGAATTACTGGAACTGGCCAGAACCCATAAAAATAACGATTTCGACCGTATTATTGAAGAACGGTCCAGTTGGCCTATTTTATATCATTTGTCTCCACTTCGTGCGAATATCATTGACTGGATTCCTATGGATAAACAAGCCAAAGTCTTAGAAGTCGGCAGTGGCTGTGGTGCCATTACTGGAAAATTATCTGAGAAAGCAGGTAGTGTTACCTGTGTGGATTTATCGAAAAAAAGAAGTCATATCAATGCCTATCGTCATCAGGAGAAAGAAAATGTACTGATTCATGTAGGGCATTTTAAAGATATTGAGAAGAACCTGGAGTCAGACTTTGATTTTATTTTTCTAATTGGTGTGTTTGAATATGCAAAAGGCTACATGGGAAGTGATACTCCCTATGAAGACTTTATGCAGATTTTATTAAAGCATTTAAAACCAAGTGGACATATGGTGATTGCCATTGAAAACAAACTGGGACTAAAATACTTTGCCGGAGCAAAAGAAGATCATTTGGGAGATTATTTTTCTGGAATCGAAAATTATCCAAGAGGTGGTGGTGTGCATACCTTCACCAGAAAAGGTTTGGAAAAAATCTGTGAAAGTTGTGGCGTTACAGACTACTCTTTTTACTATCCTTATCCAGATTACAAGTTTCCTACCACCATTTTTTCCGATCGAAGACTTCCTAAGGTTGGAGAGTTATCCAATAATTTTCGTAATTTCGATCGTGAACGTTTGCTTTTATTTGATGAAAAAAATGCCTTTGACAGTATGATTGAAGAAGGTTTATTTGATTTATATTCCAATTCCTATTTGCTTATGATAGGAAAGGAAATCCCTGTAACGTATAGTAAATTCTCCAATGACAGAAAAGAAGAATACTGCATTCGTACTGATATTATACAAAATCATCAGAAGGAGCGTTATGTGGAAAAAGTAGCCTTAAATGAAAAGGCAAAAAAACACATCGATGCCATGGTGGTTTATTATGAAAAACTGCAAAAACGTTTTGAAGGAAGTAAGTTAAGTTTAAATCGTCTGGAGCAAACAGAGCAGGGATTACGTTTTGAGTATCTGGAAGGAAAAACACTGGAAGAGTTATTGGATGAACTGTTAAAGAAGGAAGACTACGATGGGTTTGAACAGTTGTTTCAACAATACCTGGACTGGATTTCTTATGGAGAAGGCAAGTCTATTACAGATTACGATTTAATCTTCCCTAATATTTTAATCAATGAACAGGGACAACATGTGATTGATTATGAATGGACCTTTGAAAAAGACATTCCAGCAAGAACCATTGCTTACCGTGCTTTGTACTGTTATGAGCAGGGTGTAGAAAAGAGAAAATATATTGCAGAAGAGCTGATTCAGAAAAAACTTGGAATTAAAAGCGATGAAAGAGAACTATTTCGACAGGAAGAAGCACTTTTTCAGGCAGAAATTACTGGTGACAGATTAAGCATGGGAGAAATCAGAAATCGAATTGGATATCCGATTATTTCTCCAGTGGAGTTGGTTGAAAAGCATAAAGATAAGTTACATAAGATGCAGGTTCAGATCTATGAAGACTTTGGAGATGGATTTTCAGAAGCCCAGTCCTTTTTTGTAAAGAATGCTTATAATCAGGATGATTTGATTGTACTGGATGTTGAGATTAAGGGACAGAGACAGGCACTTCGCATAGATCCAGCTCTTAGTTGCTGTATGGTTCAGGTTTTAGATTTTAAATGGAATGGAGACAATATAGCGATTCACACTCCAAACTGTAAGTATAATGGGAAAAAAGTCGGAGCCAAAGGAATTGTTTTCGGTTCGGATGATCCAAATATCACATTGAAATTAAAAGACCGTAAACAAAATGAAGTAAATCGGCTGACACTTAGCATGAAGGTAACGCTGATACCTGTAGAAATGGGACGTGCATTACAGGATAAAATGAGTATGAAACGATTTTTTTAAGGGGGCATCATGACAGAAAAAGAACAATTGGATGCAATAGAATATTATAGTGCTGCTTATCAAAAAGAAAAGCAGAAAGTAAATGACTTGAATTCAAAACTGGCTGATGCGGATGCAAAAATAAAGGATTTGGAATTTCAAATAAATCGAATCAAGGAAAATCCTATTTGGAAACTTACAAAACCCTTCAGACAAACCATGCATCTTATGATTCGTACCGTGCATCGTATAAAAAGGCTGGGAAATCCAAAAGGTGTGCTGCGAAAACTGAAAGTTAAGTCAATTGAAAGAAAAGCGTTGGCTCGTTATGGAACACAAAGTTTCCCTAGTGAAACACAGATTCGAATAGAGGAAAGTGAGACCTTTGATAGACCTCTTATATTCAGTATTCTTGTACCTTTGTACAACACACCTGAAAAGTTTCTAAGAGAGATGATAGATTCTGTGGTTCATCAGACCTATAAAGACTGGCAACTTTGTCTGGCAGATGGCTCCGATGAGAAACACGGTTTTGTGGGAAGAATTTGTCAGGAGTATGCAGCAAAAGATTCTCGTGTTACTTATGAAAAATTGGAAAAAAATCTTGGAATTTCGGGAAACACCAATGCTTGTGTGAAAATGGCAGTGGGAGAATACATTGCATTATTTGATCATGATGATGTGCTGCATCCATCAGCCCTGTATGAGTACCGCAAGGTGATACAAGAAGAGCAGGCAGATTATATTTATTGCGATGAAGGAACCTTTAAAAATGGAGATATCAATCGCTTGATTACCCTGCATTTTAAATCAGACTTTGCAATTGATACCTTGCGCGCCAATAATTATATTTGTCATTTTTCAGTTTTCCATAGAAATTTGCTGGAAGGTGATGAACTTTTTAGAAGTCGATTTGATGGAAGTCAGGATCATGACATGATTCTAAGACTTACAAATAAGGCAAAGCATGTGGTGCATGTTCCGAAACTTCTTTATTACTGGAGAAGCCATAAGGGAAGTGTTGCTTCTGATATTAGTGCGAAAACCTATGCCATTGAGGCAGCCAGAGGAGCAGTTGCAGATCATTTAAAAACTCAGGGTTTTGAAAACTTCCAAATTGAAAGTACAAGAGCCTTTGCAACGATCTTTAGAATAAAATATCAACTGTTATCTAATTCTAAGATATCAATACTAATACCAAATAAGGATCATGTTGAAGATTTAAGCAGATGCATCAGTTCGATACTGGATCAGTCTACCTATGAGAATTATGAAATAATCGTGATTGAAAACAATAGTACTTTGGCTGAAACCAAAGCTTACTATGAAGAGATTGAAAAGCATCCAAGCATTCGTGTTGTGACCTATGAGGGTGGTTTTAACTATTCTAAAATTAATAATTTTGGTGCTCAGTTTGCGACTGGAGAATATTTGATTTTACTGAATAATGACACTCAGGTTATTACCATGAACTGGATGGAAGAGTTGTTAATGTATGCCCAAAGACCAGATGTTGGAGCCGTAGGAGCAAAGTTATATTATCCAGATAAGACCATTCAGCATGCTGGGATCGTACTAGGTCTGGGAGCACATCGTACCGCAGGCCATACCCATTATATGGTAAATTATGAAAACGTTGGTTACATGGGCAAGCTTTGCTATGCTCAGAATGTTTCTGCTGTAACAGGAGCCTGTATGATGGTTCGAAAAAGTCTTTATGATCAATTGTCAGGACTTGATGAGAGTTTTCGTGTAGCATTAAATGATGTGGATTTTTGTCTTCGTCTTAGAGAGCTTGGTTTATTAAACGTATTTACTCCTTTTGCAGAACTTTATCATTTTGAGTCAAAGTCTCGAGGTCTTGATACGGAAGATGAAAAACTAGCACGATACAATCAGGAAGCAGAGCAGTTTCGAAGCAAATGGAAAACCATTCTGGAAAAAGGAGATCCTTATTATAATCCTAATTTTTCCCTGGATCGTAGTGACTATTCCCTTCGGGTTTAGATAAATAAAAAAGTGATGTTTCACTGTTAGGTATACCGCTTTTTGCGGAGGAATGAGAGGTTAATATGAATTATAAAGAACAATATCAGTTTTGGCTTGAAGATGGCTACTTTGATCAGGAGACAAAAAATGAATTGCTTGCCATCGCAGATAACGAAAAAGAGATTGAAGATCGTTTTTACAGAGAATTAGAATTTGGTACTGGCGGGCTTCGTGGTGTAATTGGTGCAGGAACAAATCGCATGAATCTTTATACAGTACGTAAGGCTACTCAGGGGCTGGCAAATTATATTATCAAACAAAACGGACAGGATATGGGAATCGCAATTGCATATGATTCCAGATTTATGTCTCCAGAATTTGCAGATGAAGCAGCTTTATGTATGGCAGCAAATGGAATCCGTGCGTATGTATTTGATTCTTTAAGACCTACACCAGAACTTTCTTTTGCAGTTCGCAAACTTGGATGTATCTCAGGTATCGTGGTAACAGCAAGTCATAATCCTCCAGAATACAATGGATACAAAGTATACTGGGCAGATGGTGGACAGATTACTGCTCCAAAAGATGCAGAAGTAATTCAGGAAGTACAGAATGTAACAGATTATCACAGCGTTAAAATCATGGATAAACAGGAAGCGATTCAGGCTGGTCTGTATCAGGTAATTGGAAAAGAAATCGATGATGCTTATATAAAAGAACTGAAAAAACAAATTATTCATCCAGAAATTATTGAGAAAGTTGCAAGCGATATTAAAATCGTTTATACACCACTTCATGGAACTGGAAACCTTCCAGTAAAACGAATTTTATCTGAACTTGGATTTCAAAATGTGTATGTGGTAAAAGAGCAGGAAGAACCTGATTCTAATTTCTCAACCGTTGATTACCCAAATCCAGAAGATCCAAAAGCCTTTACCCTTGCCTTAAAACTGGCAAAAGAAGTAGATGCTGATATTGTGCTTGCTACAGATCCAGATGCAGATCGTCTTGGAATCTACGCAAAAGATACAAAAACAGGGGAGTACATTGCCTTTACTGGTAATATGTCTGGAATGTTAATCGCAGAGTATATTATGCGTGAACGTAAAGAAAATGGTACGATGCCAGCAAATCCTGCATTAGTAAAAACCATTGTTACTACAAATATGGCAGATCAGCTTACAGCATTTTATCAGGTAAAATTAATTGAAGTTCTTACTGGATTTAAATACATAGGAGAACAAATCAAGCAATTTGAAGACACAGGAAGTAATACCTATCTGTTTGGATTAGAAGAAAGCTATGGTTGTCTTGCAGGAACACACGCAAGAGATAAGGATGCGATTGTAGCAGTTATGTGTCTCTGTGAAGTTGCTGCCTGGTGTAAATACAATCAGATGACAGTATGGGATCAGATGCTTGCTATGTATGAGCAGTTCGGATATTATAGAGAAGACTTATATACCATTACCTTAAAAGGTATTGATGGAAGCAGACAGATTCAGGAAATTATGAACAAACTTCGTAGCAATCCTCCAAAATCATTTGGTGATTTAGAAGTTCTAACCATGCGCGATTATGAAATGGATCAGATGACGGATTTATCCACAGGAAATGTAAGTCCAACAGGACTGCCAAAGTCCAATGTGTTATATTTTGACCTCTCCAATGATTCCTGGTGTTGTGCCCGTCCATCTGGAACAGAACCAAAAATCAAGTTCTACATGGGTGTTAAGGGAAGCAACCTGGAAGATGCAAAACTGAAAGTTACTCAGTTAACAGAAAGTCTGAAAGAAAAATTATAGGAATGAATACATGAACTTATTCAGAACAAAAGTTTTTTCGAATTTAACAAAAGCAGTACGTTACTGTAAAAAAAATGGACCTAAGGAGGCATTCTATGCCTCCTTAGAAGCATTTTCAAAAAACAGAAATCAAAGTTACAAACTAGAAATCATATCGGAAGAAGAACAACAGAAACAACGTAATCATAAATTTCTTTATCCTAAGACCTTTAGCATTTTAATTCCTGCTTATGAAACCAAGCCAGAACATCTGAAGGCATTATTGGATTCCTTAAGGGATCAAACCTATGGTTCTTTTCAGGCAATTATTGCAGATGCAGGAAATACCAATCAGGTTGAGCAGGTGGTAAAACATTATTTAGAATGCTTACCAGAAGATTTAAAAGAAAAATTTATTTATAAAAAACTGGATGCGAATCTGGGAATCTCAGGGAATACCAATCAGGCATTGCAGTATGCCACAGGAGATTATATTGGTCTCTTAGATCATGATGATATGTTAAGCGTGAACGCACTATTTGAGATGCAGAGCGCTATAGAAGATAAAATGAAGCAGAATATAGAAACCTTACTGCTTTATTCTGACGAAGACAAATGCAATGAGGATGGAACTTCTTTTTATGATCCTCATGTGAAAGATAAATTTAATTTGGACTTATTTTTGTCCAATAATTATGTTTGCCATTTTACAGTTATGAAGGCAGAGATTTTAAAAGAATTACAATTACGAACTGACTTTGATGGAGCACAGGATTATGATTTGATTTTGCGTTTTTCTAATCGTTTATTTCAAGAAGAACTTGCAAATTTGCAGATTGACCCAGAAAGCATGAGATTATCAGAGCCTGTACAGGATATTTTCAACAATAAAATAACACATGTTTCTAAAATATTATATCATTGGCGATGTCATAGCAACTCGACAGCAGAGAATCCCGCTAGTAAAATGTATGCATACGAAGCTGGGAAAAGAGCTATTGAAGATTTTCTAAAGCAGAGAAATGTCGTGGCAAAAGTAGTCTATATGAAACATCTGGGCTTTTATAAAATCTATTATTACGGTGAATTATTCTCCCAAAGAACAGAAATTGGACTATTGGGTGGTCGTATTATCAAAAACAATCGTATCTATGCAGGTGCCATGGATGAAAAGGGAAATGTTTTATACGCTGGCTTGCATAAAAGATTTAGTGGAGATATGCATAAAGCAGTGTTATATCAGAATGTGGAAGCTGTGGATATCAACTGTATGGTAATTCGCGAAGAATTAATGCCTCTGTATCAGAAGTATTTCGGAAGAGAACTTTGCTTTTTTCAGGAGGAAGATGGACTGAAACCAGTTTGCACAAAACAGGAAATACATCAGGAACTTTTAAGCAAAAGTATTGCTTTTTGCAAAGAGGTTCGAAGTTTGGGATATCTTATTTTATGGGATCCTGACTGGGAGATGGAATTATGAAAAAGGTATGTGTAATTATTCCAAACTTTAATGGAGCACATTTTTTGGATAACTGTCTGACTTCATTATATCAGGTTAAAAAATCAGACTTTGATTGCCTGGTAGTTGATAATGGGTCTACAGATGATAGCTTAAAACTACTTCAGATTAAATTTCCACAGGTGGATGTGCTAAGTCTAAAAGAAAATACAGGTTTTTGTCATGCAGTGAATCGGGGAGTTCAAAAAGCAGGTAATCCCTATGTGATTTTATTAAATAATGATACTGTGGTTTTGGAGGGCTTTATCGAAGCATTGGTTGCTGCCATGGAACAATCAACAAAACTGTTTTCGGTGAGTTCGAAAATGCTTTCCTTGCATAACAAAGAGATTATTGATGATTGTGGAGATCTTTATACTGCGTTTGGATATGCCCTTTCCAGAGGGAAGGGAAAAGAGGCAGATAAAACTTGTTTGAAGGAGTGCAATGTTTTTGCAGCATGTGGTGGAGCATCCATCTATCGCAGAGATCTTTTTCTTCAGCTTGGAATGCTGGACGAAAATCACTTTGCCTATTTGGAAGATATTGATTTAGGGTATCGTGCAAAAATAGAGGGCTATCGTAATGGGTTTTGTCCAACTGCCAAAGTACTTCATGTTGGAAGCGGATTTAGTGGATCCAGATATAATGAATTTAAGATTCGTCAATCGGGTAAAAATAATATCTATCTAATTTATAAAAATATGCCGCTTTTGCAACTATTACTAAATTTCCCCTTTCTTCTCACAGGGTTTTTAATCAAAGAACTCTTTTTTATACGGAAGGGTTTTGGAAGGATTTATTTCGAAAGTTTATTAAATGGACTGAGATTTTGTAATACAAAATCTGCAAAAGAAAAAAAAGTACCTTTTCAATTCAAAAATTGTATTAATTATGTAACAATTCAGGTGGAACTTTTTCTGAATATTTTTCGCTCTTTTTTTTCGTAGCGGCATAAAACCCTTATAAAATGGGCTTTTTAAAAGAGTTGAAAAAAAATTAAAGAAATATTAAAATATAAGAAGTTGTATTTTTTGTAATAATATTGTAAAATATGTTTTGTGCCAAGGACTGGTGAACTGGATGATTAAAGATAATCAAAAGTATTTTAACCGCATACATGTTTTTATTGACGCCATGGTAGTGACAGGTTCTTATATGTTAGCTTGGTTCATTTACTTAAGTGGAAATGTAATTCCAGCAAGTGAAGGGGTCGGAGTTTTACCTATGAGCGTATATTTTAGTCTGCTCTATTTTATTGTGCCAGGCTACTTGCTTTTATACTATTTATTATCTCTGTATACTTCAAAAAGGGTGACCAGGAGAAAATATGAATTTTATAACATTATAAAAGCAAATACGATTGGAGTAGCTGTACTCTGGGTTATTTTTTACAATATTCGATTAGAAGATTTATCCAGGGGTATGATATTCCTTTTTTATGTACTAAATGTTGTTCTTGAGACATTGTTTCGTAATCTGATTCGGAATATGCTTCGGTATTTTCGAAAACGGGGATATAATTTAAAACACATTCTTTTGGTAGGATACTCCAGAGCTGCAGAGGAATACATCAACCGGATTATGGCAAACCCACAGTGGGGTTATGTAGTAAGAGGGATTTTAGATGATCATGTTCCAGCAGGAACAACCTATCGAGGGGTAAAAGTACTGGGAACCATTGAGAACTTAATGGTAATTCTGCCCATGAGTGATTTAGATGAAATCTCGGTAACACTAAGTCTGGAAGATTATGTACGTCTGGAAGAAATTGTAAATTTATGTGAAAAATCAGGAATTCATACCAAATTTATTCCTGATTATAATAGCGTGATTCCAAGCAGACCTTATATGGAAGATTTAATGGGACTGCCAGTGATCAATATACGTCATGTTCCACTTTCCAATACGTTAAATATGATCGTAAAGCGTTTGATGGATATTTTAGTTTCAACGATTGGGATATTGGTTGCTTCTCCTATCTTAATCTTAACAGTTTTAGCTGTGAAATTAAGCAGCAAGGGTCCTGTGATTTATAAACAGGAAAGAATTGGTCTTCATGGTAAAAACTTTATGATGTATAAGTTTCGCTCCATGATGGTTCAGACTAAGGATGAAGAAAAACAGGGTTGGACTGTAAAGAATGATCCAAGAGTTACACCAGTTGGAAAATTTATTCGAAAAACAAGTATTGATGAACTACCACAGTTGTTTAATGTGTTACGTGGGGAAATGAGTATGGTAGGTCCCAGACCAGAACGTCCTCAGTATGTTGAAAAGTTTCGTGAAGAGATTCCCAGATATATGGTAAAACATCAGGTGCGCCCTGGAATTACAGGCTGGGCACAGATTAATGGTTATCGTGGAGATACTTCCATACGCAGACGTATCGAATGTGATCTTTACTATATAGAAAACTGGACAGTAGGTTTTGATATAAAAATTATGTTTTTAACCATATTTAAGGGTTTTATTAATAAAAATGCATATTAGTCTGCAAAAAATAAGAATTAAGCTGAAAACAGCGGAATTGAGGGTGAAATGGCTGAAAAAACAACAAACAAAAGGGTGCTTACTGAAAAACAGAAAGCTGCAAAAAAGAGAAACCGTATGGTTCTATTAATCGTAGAAGTAATCGTTTTACTTATATTATTAGCAGTTCTTTACAAGGTTGTAACAACTCTTGGAAAAAGCAATGATGGAGAAGGTGGACGTGTTGATATTGGAGATGTTATTGTAAATCCAGAGGTAGAAGAAGCTATTAAAGTAGCAGAAGATTCTGGCGAAGAAATTTATTTGTCTCAATATCGTAACATTGCCTTGTTTGGCGTTGATTCATTAGATGGATCCTTAGGTGCAGGTAATCGTACTGACACCATCATCGTAGCCAGCATCAATCTGGAAACCAAAGAAGTGAAATTAGTCAGTGTATTTAGAGATACCTACTTAAATATTGGCAAAGACACTTATCGTAAAGCAAACAATGCGTACTTTAAAGGCGGCGCAGAACAGGCCATGGGTATGTTAAACATGAACCTGGACTTGAATATTTCAGATTTTGTTACTGTGGGATTTGAAGGCTTAAAAGAAACCATCGATTTACTTGGTGGAATTGAAATTGAAGTTGATAGCGAGGAATTAAAACATATCAACAACTATCAGCAGACCATGGCTAAGAGTATGGGTGTTGATTATAAAGAAGTTACCAAAACAGGAACACAGAAGTTAGATGGACTTCAGGCAACTGCTTACTGTCGTATTCGTTATACAGCTGGAAATGATTATAAACGTACTGCACGTCAGAGAGAAGTAATCGAAAAGATTGTTGAAAAAGCTCAAAAAGCTTCCCTTTCCACCTTATCAGATATTGCCAATGCAGTATTCCCTAAGGTTGCAACTTCTTTAGAATTGAAGGAAATCTTATCTTTGCTTGGATCTGTAAATGATTATACCATGGGTGATAATACTGGGTTCCCTTTTGAAGAAGATCGTACAACAGGTAGTATCGGAAGCAATGGTTCCTGTGTAGTTCCAACAACACTTGCAGAAAATGTAACAACTCTTCATGAGTTCTTATTTAATGAAACGGATTATGAACCAACGGATTCTGTTAAAACCTATAGCAGACAGATTTATGAAGATACCGTTCCGTATGTGGTTCAGGATAATCCGGACGCAGATGTAGTAGAAGACTAAGCATGACATTAGAAAGGGGTCGATTAACGACCCCTTTTTGGTTATATAAAAGGAATTGGAGAAAATCATGAACAGGACTGTTGCAATTATAATTCCGACCTATCGACCAGATGATAAATTTCAACGGCTTATGAATATGTTGGTAAAACAGACATATCCAATTAAAGAAATTATCATTGTGAATACCGATAAAGAACTTTTTCAAAAAGTGTATGAAGAGGCAGATTTTTTAAATCTCTATCCACATGCGCGCATACTTCATATTAAGAAGGAGGATTTTGATCATGGGAAAAGCAGAAATCTTGGAGTACAACAGGTAACCAGTGATTATTTTGTGTGTATGACTCAGGATGCGGTTCCGGTGGATGAGTTCCTTATTGAAAATCTGCTCAATGCTTTTGATAATAAAGATGTTGTCATTAGTTATGGAAGACAGGTAACAGATGAAAATTCCTCAGTGGTGGAAGCCTTCACCAGGAACTTTAACTACCCAGATAAATCTTTTGTAAAATCCAAAGAGGATATAAAAACCCTTGGAATCAAAGCCTTTTTTTCCTCCAATGTCTGTGCAGCTTATCGAAAAGATTTCTTTGACCAGTTAGGCGGGTTTATTGAACCAGCCATCTTTAATGAGGATATGATTTATGCCCATGCAGTTTTAATGGCAGATAAAAAAATAGCCTATCAGGCTGATGCCCAGGTGATACATTCTCATCAATATGGATTCAAACAGCAGTTTCAAAGAAACTTTGATCTGGCAGTCAGTCAACAGGCAAATCCTCAGGTATTTGCAGGGATTTCTTCAGAAAAAGAAGGGGTTCACTATGTAAAAAAAATAATCCTTCATTTGTGGAATCATAAGGAAAAACTTAGAATTCCATATTTTATCATGGAGAGTGGATTTAAATATCTTGGCTATCAGGCAGGTTTAAGGTATAATAGGTTACCGAAAGGTCTTATCAGAAGATGGACCATGAACCAGAGTTATTGGAAATAAGAGAATTGATTAAGACAGCTAATTGCAGGAGGAAACACCATGTGTGGTATCGTTGGTTATATAGGGAAAGAACAGGCAGCACCCATCATTCTGGATGGGCTTGGTAAATTAGAATATCGTGGTTATGATTCAGCTGGTATGGCTATTTTAAAAGATGGACAGATTCAGATTAAAAAATCAGTGGGAAGACTGAAGGTATTAGAAGAGTTAACCCATGGCGGAAGCCTTATGGAAGGTGTTGTAGGAATCGGACACACCAGATGGGCGACTCATGGTGCACCAAGTAACGAAAATAGTCATCCCCATGTAAATCAGAAAGAAACAATTGCGGTAGTTCATAATGGAATTATCGAAAATTATATTCCACTTAAGAATAAACTCATCGAAAAAGGGTATAGTTTTCAGTCAGAAACTGATACGGAAGTTTTAGCACATTTACTGGATTACTATTACAAAGGGAATCCTTTAGAAGCCATTACAAAAGTTCTACATCGTGTTGAGGGTTCTTATGCACTTGGCATTATGTTTATGGATCAGCCAGATCAGATTTTTGCAGTAAGAAAAGATAGTCCTCTTATTGTAGGGCAGAATGAAGATGGTTGCTTTATTGCTTCGGACGTTCCTGCTATATTAAAATACACAAGAAAAGTTTATTTTGTTGACAACCAGGAAATTGTACGTCTGCGTCATGATCATATGCATTTTTACACAGTGGATGAAGAAGAAATAACAAAAGAAGCAACTACCATTGACTGGGATACAGAAGCTGCTGAAAAAGCAGGCTATGAACATTTTATGTTAAAAGAAATGTACGAACAGCCAAAGACTGTTATTGATACTTTAAAACCAAGACTTAAGGGAAACGAAATACACTTTGATGAATTAAAAATGACAGATGAGCAGTTAAAAGCTGTTCGTAAAATACACATTGTAGCCTGCGGTTCCGCATATCATGCGGGAGTTACAGGAAAATATGTGTTAGAAGGTGTTGCAAGAATTCCTGTTGAAGTAGATATGGCAAGTGAATTCCGTTATCGTTCTCCTATTTTAGAAGAAGGAGCTATGGTCGTTGTAGTGAGTCAGTCTGGAGAAACAGCAGATACACTTGCAGCTCTTAGAGAAGCAAAAAAATTAGGCTTTCCAGTACTCGGTATCGTAAATGCTGTTGGAAGTTCCATTGCAAGAGAAGCGGATAGTGTAATATATACCTGGGCAGGCCCAGAAATAGCAGTTGCAACAACCAAGGCATATAGTGCCCAGCTGATTGTTCTTTATCTTTTGGCATTGAAATTTGGTATGGTAAAAGGTACGCTGGAACAAAACTGTTATGAAGAAATGATCGCTGATTTGAAGAAACTTCCAGATCAGATTGAACTTCTTCTTGCTCACAAAGAAAAAATTCAGCATTTTGCAAATCGTTATATCGGTGCGAAAGATATCTTCTTTATTGGTCGTGGAATAGACTATTCTATTTCGTTAGAAGGTTCCTTAAAATTAAAAGAAATATCCTATATACATTCTGAAGCATATGCAGCAGGTGAGTTGAAACATGGGACCATTTCTCTTATTGAAGAGGGTACCTTGGTAACTGCTGTTTCTACACAACCTGCATTATATCAGAAAACAATTAGCAATATGGTAGAGGTAAAGGCCAGAGGTGCATTTGTCATGGCGATTACCAACGAGGGCAATAAGGAAATTGAAAAAGCAGCAGATTATGTGATTTATATACCAGACACAAACCCTTATTTTACTAACTCCCTGGCGATTATTCCTCTGCAATTATTTGGATATTATGTTGCAGTTGGAAAAGGTTGTGATGTGGACAAGCCAAGGAATCTTGCAAAATCTGTAACGGTGGAATAAAAATTTCATAATTTTTGAATAATTTCATCACAAATTGTACACAATTTGTCTCTATACTTTAGTTCATAGACAACACAAACAAAATACATTCAACTTTTGAAAGAGAGGTTTTGAATATGTCAGATATGAATGAAAACAGAGATTATGAACAAGAATTACAAAATCAAGAAACAACAGAAACTGCACAAACGACTCAGACTGCCACGCCAGAAAAGAGATTTGAAAATAATCCCTATGGTGCAAGCGGTTCGACAACCGCCTACAGTGGGACTCCCCACGATTTGAAAAAGAAGAAAAAAGAACGTAAATTTATGAAACGAACCTTTGTGGCTATGGCAACGGGAATTTCCTTTGGACTATTTGCAGGACTTGGAATCTATATTGTCACGATGATAACCGGTAATAGTACGGGATTCGGACTTTTTACTTCAAAATATGCATTAGAGAGTCAGGTAGAGTCTTTACAGAATACCATAAACAGTCTGGCCTTAAATCAAGATAATACAGCGACTCTGGAAACAGTAAAAACAAATTCTGCAACAACCGTTGTAACGGATGTTACCAATGTGGTAAAAAATGTTATGCCTTCCGTAGTTTCGGTTTCTACAAAGTATGTGGAATCTGGTTATGATTTTTTTGGTCAGCAGATTAGTCAGGAAGCAGAATCAGCAGGTAGTGGTATCATCGTTGGGAAAAATGAAACAGAGCTTTTGGTGGTAACCAATTACCATGTAATTGCAGATTCAGATGAAATCAGCGTTCAGTTTATTGATGATACCTCTATTGATGCACTGGTAAAAGGAACGGATTCGGATATGGATTTGGCAGTGCTTGCAATCAAACTGGCGGATATCCCTCAAGAAACTTTGGATCAGATTTCCATAGCAACCATTGGGGATTCTGAAAGTTTACAGGTTGGAGAACCAGCCATTGCAATTGGAAATGCCTTAGGTTATGGCCAGTCAGTTACAACTGGAGTGATTAGTGCAGTAGATAGACCAATTGATATGGATGGAAGTACCAATGAATTTATACAGACAGATGCAGCAATTAATCCTGGTAACTCCGGAGGTGCTTTGCTAAATATCAGTGGAGAAGTAATTGGAATTAACTCCAATAAAATCGTTGAAAGTACCATAGAAGGTATGGGTTATGCAATCCCTATTTCTTCTGCACTTCCAATCATTGAAAACCTGATGTCCAAAGAAACTTTGGAAAAAGTAGCAGCAAATGAAGCAGGCTATTTAGGAATTACAGGTGTTAATGTGACTACCGAATGGGCAGAGATGTATTCTATGCCGGAAGGTGTGTATATTACCAGAATCTATGAAGGTAGTCCTGCAGAGCAATATGGTTTGAAGAAAGGTGATGTTATCATCTCCTTTGATGGAACAGAAATTTCCAGCATGGAAGAGCTGATCGAACTTATGGCATACTATTCCGAAGGAACCAGTGTGGATGTGAAAGTCATGAGATTAAATCAAATGGATTACGCAGAAGAGACCGTGACTGTGGTTCTAGGATCAAAAGCAGAAGTTAGTCAATAATATCAGTAAAATTAAGATTCTGTTTCTTCTTTTGTATGAAAGAGGAAACAGAATTTTTTATGGTTTTCATGATTCTTTAAGAATTGTTTACTTGTTCTGGAAAATGGATTGGCTTATAATAAAGGAAGTATAAGTAGAAGGGAGATTTACATGTCTGAATTTGATAAAGAGTACGAAGATGTGTGTTTCATGTGTCGAAGAGGAGAAAGCAAAACAGGAAAGATGTTTAAACTACCAAATAACATCTGTATCTGCGATGACTGTATGCATAAAGTTATGGACAATCTAAGTACTATGGATTACGAAAATATCATCAACAATCCATATTTAATGGGTGCTAATATGAAGCCAGAGGTTCCCAAATCCGAAACGAAGCAAGTTGTGAAAGAAGAACCTGAAACTATAGAACCTGAAACAACAGAGCCAGAGATCACAGAACCTGAAAACCCAGATAAAACTCCGGAGAAAAAGGTTCCAGAAGGACCAAGTGTTACAGGGCAAAGAGGTTTTCCAAATATAAGCTTTTTAAATCTTGCAGATTTACAGAATATGGGAATGATTCCTCAGAGACAAAAGGTCAAGAAAAAAACACCTGGAGAGAAAAAAGAATCAGGTATCAATTTGAAAGATGTGCCACCACCACATAAAATCAAAAGTCAACTGGATGATTTTATTATTGGGCAGGACTATGCCAAAAAAGTAATGT
>CANRGO010000036.1 GCA_947630125.1 uncultured Lachnospiraceae bacterium
TTTTTTTACGGAGTCGGCTTATTAATCTACATAAGATGGCTGCAGCAACAGGGCATGTTCGATTTTAACTATCGCTACTATCACTCTGTTTACATGCTGGTTGTTGTTTTTCTCATTATCAGTATTTTGCTTCTCATTTGGGAGATTATAAAAAAGAAAACAACGGCAGATGAAAAATTATTAGCCTTGGTTTTGCTGTTATTGATTGGGATCACACCGCTTGGCAGCAATAATCACTTGTACCCCAACCTCAATTTCTTATTTTTACTGGCTCCGTTCACCTTTAGTAAACTATATGAATGGATTGCTCCACTTTTTGAAAAAAGAGAAGTTCAGGTGCTGGATTCTTTAAGGGTTTTAGTCCTTGTATTTGTAGCCGTTCTAACTTTTCAAACCGCGTTTTTTGGACTTTCCTTTGTTTTTAACGAAGGTTATACGGGAGAAAAAAGAGATGCAAATATAGAAAATAGTGTTATAATGAACGGTATGACTACAACGCTTGAAAAAGGTAAGGACATACAGGAGTTGCAAAATTACCTTAAAAGTAATGAACTTTTCGGACAGAATGTTCTTCTTCATGGAAACATTCCAGGAATTAGTTATCTATTTGAAATGCCTTCGGTAATTTCAAATCCTTGGTCAGATTTGCCATCTTTTCCTACGGCACTTTTCATAAAAGAAATGCAGGATATAAAAGAAGGTACACTTGTTATAGTAAGAAAATCCTTGGGAGACTGGCTTGTTGACAAGCCAATCGAAAATCAGGAATTAACACAAAGTTATCAAACAAACCAGAAAAAAATAGTATTAAAAGAATTTATAGAAGAAAGAAATTATGTACCTGTTTTTGAAAATGCAGGGTTCATGGTTCTACAGGAGGATTCCAGATAATGAGCAGCTTTAAAATTAATTTCAATGTACCACCTTTTACAGGAAAAGAAATGGAATATATGAAACAGGCAGTAGACAATCAAAAAATCTGTGGAGATGGTATTTTCACAAAAAAATGCAATGAGTGGTTGGAAAATAAAACTGGAACAACAAAATGCCTACTTACCACATCCTGCACTCACGCAACAGAACTTGCTGCTTTATTATCAGAAATTAAAGAAGGTGATGAAGTTATTATGCCTTCTTATACATTTGTTTCCACAGCAGATGCTTTTGTTTTAAGGGGAGCTACGGTGGTGTTTGTGGATATCAGACCAGAAACCATGAATATCGATGAAAGACTAATCGAAGCTGCAATAACAGAAAAAACCAAAGCAATTGTGCCAGTTCACTATGCAGGGGTTTCCTGTGAAATGGATACCATTATGGAACTTGCTAAAAAATATAACCTGGTTGTAATTGAAGATGCAGCGCAAGGAATTATGTCAACTTATAAAGGGAAGGCACTTGGAACATTTGGTGAGTTTGGTTGTTTCAGCTTTCATGAAACCAAGAATTATACCATGGGCGAAGGTGGAGCTTTATTAATACAGCACGAAAAAGATATTGAAGATGCGGAAATTATTCGTGAAAAAGGAACAAACCGTAGTAAGTTCTTCCGTGGTCAAATTGACAAATATACCTGGGTTAATTATGGATCTTCCTATTTGCCAAGTGATATGAACGCAGCTTATCTGTATGCACAGTTAGAACTTGCAGATGTAATTAACGACAACCGATTACGTAGTTGGAATCAGTATTATAAGGGATTAACTCCATTAATGGAACAAGGTGTGATAGAGCTACCCTTCATCCCAGAACACTGTGTACACAATGCGCATATGTTTTTTATTAAAACAAAAGATATTGAAGAAAGAAGCAAGCTGATTGAACACCTGAAAAGCAATGGTATTTATGCGGTATTTCATTATATTCCGCTTCATTCAGCACCAGCAGGCAAAAAATTTGGACGTTTTTCTGGAGAAGATCGTTATACAACAAAAGAAAGCGAACGCTTATTGAGACTTCCTCTTTATTATGGCTTAAAAGAAGAGCAAGTTGCATTTATTATTGAAAAGGTAAATGAATTTTATGGAAGATAACATATATGGATCAAAAGTTTTTTTGCGTCCAATGACATTAGAAGATACAGATGACATTGTTCGCTGGAGAAACAAGGAACGCGTACGTTCCAATTTTATTTATCAGGCAATGTTTACCAGAGAAGGCCATCTAAACTGGATTCAAACCATGATTGAGCCTGGAAAAGTGATTCAATTTATGATATGTGACGCTGAAACTGGACAGGCTGTTGGCAGTGTCTATTTTAGGGATATTGATGACGTACATAGAAAAGCAGAATACGGTATTTTTATTGGTGAAGATTCAGCAATTGGAAAAGGCTTTGGTAGTGAGGCAGCAAAACTTGCGATTCAATATGGTTTTGAAACTATGAAGTTACATAAAATTATGCTGCGTGTGTTTTCCCATAATCTTTCTGCAATTAAAAGCTATGAAAACGCAGGTTTTATGAAGGAAGCATATTTAAAAGATGAGGTTTGTATCAATGGAACCTTTCGAGATCTGATTCTTATGGGGATTATTAACCCAAATGACTAACAAAGGAGACATTTTTGATGAGTACGATTCAAATCAATACGATTAGTTTTGTAATTCCATGTTATCGTTCCGAGCAAACAATTGAAGCGGTAATTTTAGAAGTTGATAACACGATGAAAGAACTAGGAAGATATGAGCATGAAATCATTCTGGTAAATGATGCTTCTCCAGATAATACGTTCTCTGTTATACGAAAATTATGCGAAGAGAACAGTCATATCATTGGAATTAACCTTGCGAAAAATTTTGGACAGCATGCAGCATTAATGGCTGGCTTTCATTATGCCAAAGGTGATGTGGTGGTTTGCCTGGACGATGATGGACAGACACCAGCTGATGAAGTGGGGAAATTAATAGCCAAGCTGGAAGCCGGTTTTGATGTAGTCTATGCAAGATATGCAACAAAAAAACATTCTGCATTTCGTAACATGGGAAGTAAAGTCAACGAACTTATGACAAGAGTTATGTTAAAGAAACCCAAGGAACTTTATATTTCCAGTTATTTTGCTGTTCGCAGATTTGTTTTAGAAGATATGCTGAAATATCAAAATTCTTATCCCTATGTAATTGGACTGGTTCTTCGGGCTACGAAGAACATTACAAACGTAGATGTAAAACATCGAGAACGTGAAATTGGAACCAGTGGTTACACCTTAAAAAAATTACTGGGCTTATGGTTTAATGGATTTACAGCATTTTCCATTATTCCACTTCGAATTGCCACTGTTTTAGGCTGTAGTGTGGCAATACTTGGATTCTTATATGGAATTTATACGATTTTGAAGAAAATATTACAACCAGATATCTTAATGGGATTTTCATCACTGATGTCAGGATTGATGTTTATTGGTGGAATGTTAATGATTATGCTTGGAATTATTGGAGAGTATATCGGAAGAATTTATATTAGTTTAAACAATTCTCCGCAATATGTTGTTCGTGAACTGATAGGAACTGATCAGGTTGGAAACAAATCATGATGTGATAGGGCGTGCCTATGAAAAGCAAACTTGTTGTACTTGGAAAAAGTTTTTTAATCACCGTAATGACCATTCAAATTATATTTGGGATGGTCTACTTCTTTTTGCACTGGAATAATACGTCTGCTTATTATGAAACAAGCGAAATTCTAAGTATTGCTGAGAGTGGTGTTTATGACGAATATACAGATTTTTTATACCCGGTTCTAATCAGAGGGTATTTGCAGATACAACAGCTGTTTTCCCTAAGTTCATTTGCTTTTGTTTATAGTGTGCAAGCTATTATTTTTATTTTTTCGGTATTTAAGTTACTTGGTCAACTGCACTTCCTGCGAAGAAATTATATCTATCATCATTTGATACTACGTATTTTTTTGAGCTTCTATATTTTCTCCTTTCCAATTATTCTGCAGATGGTGATGAGTATTCTGCCGAATATTCTTAGCCTTAGCATTGTATTATTAGTCATTGGTATCTGCGTAAAGAGACAACCTGATTTTAATAATTTTATTCAGGGAATCATCGGTGTGATTATCATAGGTCTTTTCATGCAGAAGATGATGTGGATTTTATTATTGTCGCTGACTCTTTTGCATTTCTATTCTTATATGGGGAGAAAAAAACGTACTCTTTTTGAACGAATATTTTTACTTTTTGCTTTGTTTTTTGGCATCGTCATCAGTATCTTTCATATGGTTTTACAAACACCCGGAAGTAGGGGCCATATACAAGAGAGCAAAGAAGTAAAACTAATGCAGGCTTATATTTATCCCGATTATCTGCTCTATTATCCTCATTTTTCCGATGAAGTTCATCAGTTGTTAACAAAAGAAGAAGCAGATGTGTTGTCTCAAAGAGAAGCAAACTTATTTATTCTTGGTCAAGATATTTTTGAAGAAAATAAGGACTACAACAAAGCCCGTGATGCCTATGTATCCATACTTCGAACAGTTTTTGAGATGAATACAAAAAACACCATTCTGAAGGGTGTAGATAATTTACTTGATTATTATGTTGCACCAATTACCATCTTAGATAATTTCCAAGGCAATTCTAAGAGCATGACTGGGTGGAATTACGGAAGATGGCAAGGAGATTACCCAACGTTTTCTCAAATTTATATGAAGTACAGTATCTATACATGGATTCTGCTCTTTTCAATAGCGCTATCCATAAAGGCAGTAACGATCTTTGTAAAGAGAAAAATAAAAACACAGGAGTTTCCTCTTCTTTTCTCTTTGCTTGTCGTGGTAAGTGGTTTGTTTTATGGGATATTTGGAAGCACCAGCTTTGACTATAAAAACACCTTGCTACTCATTACGATTAGCCTTGTGTGCATAATTATTATTTTTTTCCGAGATGATAAAAACACAATTTAACTTATAAAGAGGTATAAAATATGAATGCACTTGCAATTATAACAGCCAGAGGCGGAAGCAAACGTATTCCAAGAAAAAACTGCAAAGATTTTTTGGGTCGTCCGATTATGGAATATTCGATTGAGGCAGCCTTAAGCAGTAAAATGTTTGAAGAAGTTATGGTTTCAACAGATGACCAAGAAATAGCTGAAATTGCAAAAAAAGCTGGAGCACAGATTCCTTTTTTTCGCAGTGCTAAAACATCCGATGATTTTGCAACCACGGTAGATGTTATTCTTGAAGTCTTAGAAGAGTATAGAAAAATTGGAAGACAGTTTGATTATGTTTGCTGTATTTATCCAACGGCTCCATTTGTAACGGGGGAGAAGATCAAAGATGCTATGAAATTACTTGAACAACAGAACGCAGACGCTCTTATGCCTGTGGTGTCCTTTTCATTTCCACCATTACGTTCTGTTATCATTCAAAATGAAGTGTTGCGACCAAAATGGCCAGAAAATATGATGAAACGTTCCCAGGATTTAGAAACCCTTTATCATGATTGTGGTCAGTTCTACTGTATGAACGTTCAGCGCTTTCTGGAAGAAAAGACTATCTTTATGGAAAAAACGGTTCCTTTTTACATGGACGAAATGGAAGTGCAGGACATTGACACAGAGATTGACTGGAAGTTGGCAGAATTAAAGTATCACTTATTGAACAATCAAAAAATTTAATGGAGATATCATATGATTTGTATCAGAGTGGATGGAAATCCAAAGATTGGTTCCGGGCATGTTATGAGATGTATAACAATCGCAGAAGAATTAAAGAAACAAAACTATCCGTTTATTTTTTTGCTGGCAGATCATGAATCGGAAAAACTAATCCGTGAAAAGCATTTTGCTTATGAGATTATGAACACCGATTATCAGAATATGGATGCTGAACTTGAAAAAATAGAAATTTTCCTCAAAAAATATGATGTGAAATTGATGTTAATCGATAGTTATAAGGTAACACATAACTACTTGGAGCAGCTTCAGATATTTGTAAAACTTGCTTATATAGATGATATGTTTTTGGTGGATCACGCAATTGATATGCTGGTAAATTATAATATCTATGCAAGCAAAGAAAAATACAACAAGATACAGAAACAACTACTTGGTACTCGTTATACACCTCTTCGTAAAGAGTTCCAAAATATACAATATGATGTGAGAGAAACTGTTCGCAATATCTTAATCACCACAGGTGGCGGAGATCAATATAATCTAGCTGAGAAAATTGTAAAAAAATTAGTAGAAATCAATGACAACATGGATTGTCAGTTCCATATCGTGGCAGGTTCCTTTCATCAGAATATCGATGCATTGCTTGAGTTAGAGAAGAACCAAACAAATGTCAAAATTCATCGCGATGTGAAAAATATGTCTGAGCTAATGCAGTCTTGTGATGTTGCTATTTCGGCTGGCGGCACTACGATGTTTGAATTATGCGCAGTGGGTATCCCCATTATTTGTTTTTCCTTTGTTGATAATCAGGAACGAGCACAACAACATTTTATTAAGGAAGAAGTGGCACTTAACGGCGGCAACTATCTAATTGAGAAACATGAGATCGTGAATCGGATCTTTGAACAGGTTGTGTTTTTAAAAAATAACTACGATCTAAGAATAAAAATGAGTCAAAAAGCAAAACATTTGGTAGATGGATTTGGAGCTTCCAGAATCGCAGAGGAATTGGTTGGTTTTGTAAACATGGGAGGTAGACGATGAAAAAATTTGAATTAGGTGATTCCTATGAAATGAAAAAATTTGTTTCAGAAGAAGATGTTTTACTGTTTGCAAAGTTATCAGGTGACTTTAACCCCATCCATATTGATGAAGAAAAAGCCAAAAACAGCATCTTTAAAACCAGAATTGTACATGGACTTTTACTTGCTTCTTATATTTCAACAATTCTTGGCATGTATATGCCAGGCCAGGGAACAATTTACAAGCAACAGGATTTGCAATTTTTAAAGCCTGTTAAAATAAATACAGAAATCCGGGTTCTTGTGAAAGTTTCCGAAATTATTAATCAAGAAAAAAATATCTATAAACTCGAAACAAGTGTAATCAATGAATTAGATGAAGTGGCTGTCTTAGGATATGCCGTTATTAAATATATGGGTGAGGAGGTATTTTTGTGTTCATAAAAAAAAGAAAAATAGGTCAAGGGGAACCTTGTTATATTATTGCAGAAGTATCTGCCAATCATAATGGAAAGATTGAAGATGCAAAAAAAATTATCGAACTGGCAAAAGAAGCTGGTGCAGACTGTGTAAAAGTACAAACCTATACCGCTGATACCATTACCATGAATTGTCATAACGATTACTTTTTATTAAAAGAAGGAACTTGGAAAGGAAAAAATCTACACGATTTATATACCGATGCATCCATGCCATGGGAATGGCAAGGGGAATTAAAACAGTATGCTGATCAAATAGGAATTGACTTTTTCTCCACACCTTTTGATGCAACAGCAGTAGATTTTTTGGAAAGTATTCAGGTGGAATTCTATAAAATTGCTTCTTTTGAAATTATAGATATCCCACTTATTGAAAAAGTTGCGAAGACAGGAAAACCAATTATTCTTTCCGTTGGAATGGCGAGTCTTGGAGAAATAGAAGAAGCTGTTGCAACCATTCGCAAATATGGAAATGAATTTGCCTTACTAAAGTGTTCAAGTGCATATCCAGCTGTACCAGAAAATATGAATTTAAGAACGATACCAAATATGAAAGAATTATTTGGAGTGCCTGTTGGTCTATCAGACCATTCCATGGGCTCCGTAAGTGCTATTGTGGCTGTTTCTCTTGGGGCTAATCTGATTGAAAAACATATTTGTATTAGCAGAACAATTGAAGGCCCTGATTCTTCTTTTTCAATGGAGCCTGAGGAGTTCAAACAAATGGTTGCGGATGTTCGTGTTGCGGAAAAAGCCTTGGGTAAAATCTCCTATCAGGTTACAGAACATGAAAAAAGTAATTATATGTCCAGAAAGTCAATCTTTGTAACAAGCGATATTAAGAAAGGTGAAATCATAAATAGCAGCAATATACGTGTTATTCGACCAGGCTATGGAATGGAACCAAAACATTATGATACTGTGCTTGGTCAAGTGGCTCTGAGAGATTTAAAACGTGGAACACCATTATCTCAAAAAGACATTGGGGAGGTATAATATGAATACATTTTATACAGAAGAGGAATTATCTACACTTGGTATCAAACAATATGGGAAACATGTTTTAATTGGAAAAAATGTAATGATTTATAATCCGGAAAAACTGGTTCTGGGAAATGATGTAAGAATTGATGACTTTTGTATTTTAAGTGGGAACATCGTTCTTGGAAATAATATTCATATTTCACATTTTTGTGGATTGTATGGTGGAGATAAGGGTATCTGGATGGAGGATTTTTCTGGTCTTTCTTCTAAAGTTACCGTATATGCCGTGAGTGATGATTATACTGGCAGATCTATGACAAATCCAATGGTACCAGCAGAATACAAACCGTATGCCTACTCGGCAAAGGTCTGTATAGAAAAACATGGAATTGTAGGGGCTGGTTCGATTATACTTCCAGGAGTTGTTGTTCAAGAAGGAACAAGTATAGGTGCGATGAGTCTTGTTACTAAGACAACAGATCCTTGGGGAGTTTACGTTGGAACTCCTGCAAAAAAAATGAAAGAGAGAAGTCGCGAACTTTTAGAATTAGAAAAACAGTATCTTGAGAAAACACAAGCTTAGCAAGTGTAATGTTTGACATAATTTTTTGTGAATGATAAAATGCTAAATAGTATGTTCGGTCCAAAAGAGTCATCGGAAAGGGAGAAACCAATGTTAAACAATAAATCAATTCTTATTACCGGAGGAACAGGTTCCTTTGGTAAAGCTTTTACAAAATATGTGTTAGAAAATTATGATCCCAAGAAAATTATTATATATTCCAGAGATGAATATAAACAATTTATTATGCAAAATGAATTCAAACCTTATGCAGATAAATTACGTTTTTTTATTGGGGATGTTAGAGATCTTGATCGTTTAAAAAGAGCTTTTGAAGGTGTGGATTATGTAATTCACGCAGCGGCTTTGAAACAGGTTCCAGCTTGCGAATATAATCCAAGCGAAGCCATTAAAACAAATATCAATGGAGCGCAAAATATCATTGATGCAGCACTTGATAAAAATGTTAAAAAAGTGGTAGCTCTTTCTACTGATAAAGCAGTGAATCCGGTGAATTTATATGGTGGAACGAAGTTAGTAAGTGACAAATTATTTATTGCAGCCAATGCTTATGCAGGAAATAAAGATGTAAGTTTTTCCATCGTTCGTTATGGAAATGTTGCTGGCAGCCGTGGCTCGGTTATCCCATTTTTCTATAAATTATTGAAAGAAGGAAAGACTGAATTACCGATCACAGATTATCGCATGACCAGATTTTGGATTAGTTTGCAGGAAGGTGTGGAACTGGTTATTAAAGCCTTAGAAGAAGCTGTTGGTGGTGAGACTTTTATTTCAAAGATCCCCTCTTTTAAAATCACAGATCTTGCACAGGCTATGCTTCCTGGATGTGAAATGCCAGAAGTAGGAATCAGAGAGGGTGAAAAACTTCATGAAATTATGGTAACAGTAGAAGATTCTATGACGACCTATGAATATGATAAGCATTTTATTGTGTATCCACAAATGGTTTGGAGTGATAGCAAAAGACCAAATCCTACAGGGAAAAAGGTTCCAGAAGGATTTTCTTACAGTTCTGGAAATAATACAGAATGGTTATCAATAGAAGAAATGAAAGAGTTAATTAAAACCGTTGAGCTGGAAAAATAAACGAAATCTTATAGGTTCGTAGTTTAAGGAGAAGGGAAGCAAATGGTACAGAGTGACAGAAATGTTAAGATATATTTATTCATTGGTTTGTTCCTTGTTTCCTTAGGCTTTTTGCCCTTTCTCATATTGGGGAATGACATTCCGGTTCTATACCACGATCAATTAGATGGAGAGATTTTTACCTATATTTTTCAGGCAAAGTATCTATTCCAAAATGTGGATAGCATTCCAGAACTAATGGGAGGGGTAAGTAAAACATCGCTTACTCCCCCCTCTTTATTGACTGTATTTTTATTTAAAATTGGCAGCCCCATTTTCGCGTTTTTATTGAATTATTTTTTGGTTAAAGTAGTTGCATTTGTTGGAATGTTTTTACTTTTAGAGCATGCTTCTTCAAAACAGCCACAGACAAAAAAAGATTTTATTCCACATATTTTATGCTTAGGAGTCTCCCTGCTGTTTTCTTTCTTACCGCATATGACACTTTATGGTCTGAGCATAGCTGGAATTCCGCTCCTGGTATATTGTATTATCATGATTGATCAAAAAAAGCTGCGCTTACCATATCTGGGAATTGCAGTGTATGGCTTATCTTCCTCTTTGGTGTTGGTTGGATATGCCATTTTAGGTTGTTTACTTCTTGGAATTATATTGCAGTTACTTCGTAAGAATAAAAGCCTTGCAAATGTTTTCACAAAAGTATTTATCGTGTTACTTTTCATTTATTTGGCTACCAATCTATCTTTATTAAAACAAATATTCCTGGGAAATTCAGGAATATTGACACATAAAGAAGAACTTGTGCTAAATGGGATGAATTTCTGGACAGGATTTCAAAGTGTTTTTATGCAAGACACGCTACATGCTGCAAGTTTTCAAACATATTTGATTCTACCGGCAGTTGTTATTTCTTTGTTGGGATTTTTGCGATATCAAAAAGTGGATAAGGACTTGCGCAAAAGCTATGGTACCTTGTGGGTTCTATTTACATCTACCATTGTGATAGCCCTGGTATATGCATTGTTGCATTGGCACCCAGTTGCTCAGTTAAGAAATGAAATTGGTGGCTTTGTTAAATATGTTCAGTTTGACCGATTTTATTGGTTCTATCCGTTTCTTTGGTATTTAATTTTATATAGCATACTGAACATTTTATATCTTGAAAGCAAGACGAAAGATAAGGTGGTTTCTGGACTACTATTCTCAATCGGCACTTTACTTTGCTTGCTCATGAGTTTTGTTGTTTTTCAAAGAAGTGACTTTAAAAAATCAATCTATGAATTATTGCAGGTACCCTCATCTTCGTCCATTACCTGGAGTGAGTATTATGGCTTGGATGTTTTTCCAGATATCGTAGAGTATATCGGAAAGCCCCAGGAGACTTACCGTGTTGCTTCCATAGGTCTTGAGCCTTCTGTTTCATTATTTCACGGTTTCTATACCATGGATGGATATTCCAATAATTATTCTTTAGAGTATAAGAAAAACTTTCGGAGTATCATAGGAGATGAACTGGAAAAAAATGAACAGCTGAGATTGTTATTTGACCAATGGGGAAACCGCTGCTATCTCTATACTGCAGAATTAGGAGAGGCTCTTGTGGTCAGAAAAGATACTCTGAGAAACATTTTCTTACCGGATTATAATTATGAATTGATGAAGGAGTTCAACTGCGAATATATCATCTCAGCAGTTGAAATTGATATAACCACAGACGCACCAATTGAGTTACTTACCACCTTTGATCATCCTGACAGCTTTTATAAAATCTGGTTATATAAAATGAAATAAGTAAAAAGGATAACAATATGAAAATTGATCATATCGGATACTTATGTAAAAACATACAAAATTCTTTGGAGGAGTTTCAAAACCTCGGCTATCAAAAACAATCAGAAATCTATCAGGATACTCTCCCTTTAGAAGATGGACAGTCAAGAAATGTGTTCATTTGTTTTTTAGAAAAAGATGGTTATCGTATAGAATTAGTAACTCCAATTAATAAAGATTCTGTTGTGTATGATACGCTCAAAAAAAGAGGGGAAGGCCCTTATCATATTTGCTACCAGGTAAAGAATTTGGAAGCAGAGCTTGAACAAATGATAGAACAAGGATATTTCGTGATTCAAGAACCAAATAAAGCAATTGCATTTCAAAATTCCCGAGTGGCCTTTTTATTTAAGATGGGTGTGGGAATAATAGAACTAGTTGAAAGAGGATTCGATTATGTTATTTAATTCCCTGCATTTTCTCATTTTTTTCCCGATTGTTGTGCTGTTCTATTTGATAATTCCAAAGAAAATGAAATATCTATGGTTATTAATAGCCAGCTATTATTTTTATATGAGCTGGAATCCTATGTATGCCATTCTGATGGCTGCATCCACAATTATTACCTATCTGAGTGGTTTGTTGTTGAGTGTAAAAGTAAAGGGATCAGAGCGGAAAAAATTAATCTATAAAAAGACAATTGTTGCATTTAGTTTTTTAAGCAATCTTGGAATCCTTTTTTTCTTTAAATATTATGACTTTTTATTGGATACCATAAATGAAGCATTACAAAGATTCAACATAGAAACACTGACCAATCAATTTGATGTACTTTTACCAGTTGGGATATCGTTTTATACCTTTCAGGCGTTAAGTTATACCTTGGATGTGTATCGAGGTGATATTGTTGCAGAGAAAAATCCCCTTCGCTATGCACTATTTGTTTCCTTTTTTCCTCAATTAGTTGCAGGCCCTATTGAGCGTTCAAAAAATTTGCTAGGACAACTTAGGAGATTAACAGAGGTTAAAAGTTTTGATTTTATACGAATCCGTAATGGTCTTATTTTAATGATTTGGGGCCTTTTTCAAAAAATGGTGATTGCAGACCGCTTGGCAATTCTGGTAAATACAGTATTTGATCAGTATTATTTACACGAATTTTTTGCCTTGTCCATAGCAGCGATTGCTTTTGCTTTTCAAATATATTGTGATTTTGCAAGCTATTCCATGATTGCAATTGGGGCGTCAAAAGTAATCGGTATTGAGCTGATGGAAAACTTTAATACACCCTATTTTTCCAGAAATATTCGTGAATTTTGGAAACGTTGGCATATATCATTAAGCAGTTGGTTTCGGGATTATCTCTATATTCCTTTGGGAGGAAGCCATTGTTCAAAAGTAAAAAAATATCGAAATGTGATCCTTATTTTTCTGCTAAGTGGATTATGGCATGGAGCAAGCTGGAATTTTGTTATATGGGGAGCTATGCATGGATTGTATCAGGTTATTTCTGAGATTGTAGAACCTTTGAAAAACTGGTGTCGTGTTAAGTTTCAGGTAAAGACAGAAAGTTTTAGTTATAAATTAGGTCAAATGCTTATCACCTTTGTTTTAGTAGATTTAACATGGATTTTTTTCCGTTTACAGAAAGTGGAAGATGGAGTCCAATATATCACACGAATGTTTAGCAAATTTGATCCTTGGTCATTCTTTAATGGTCATTTATATACCCTAGGCTTGGATCGTTTTGAATTTAATATATTATTTGTTTCGTTGCTTGCTTTGCTTGCTGTTTCTCTTATACGCTATAAGAAAAATCAAAATATCGATCAATTTTTAGGAGAGCAGATGATATGGTTTCGCTGGGTAGTTATCATTATTCTTTTGATTGCGATTCCTGTTTATGGAGTCTATGGCATGAATTTTGATTCTTCTCAATTTATATATTTTCAATTTTAGGAAGGTGTAAGATGAAAATAAAACGCGCAGTGGGATTTCTAGTTTTTGTAGCAGTATTCGTTTGTTCTTTTGGGCTTGTTTATAAAGTCTTAGCCTGGAAAGATACAGATGGTACAGATACCACAGTCTTCGAAGGACTCTATGCCACAGAAGAAGAGTTGATAGATGTATTGTTTTTAGGTAGTAGTCATTGCTATTGTACGGTAAATAATGCAAAGTTATGGGAAGAATATGGATATTCAACCTTCAATATGGCTGTATCAGGTCAAGATATGGCAAGTACCTATTTTTGTTTAAAAGAAGCACTCGCAACACAGAATCCGAAAGTTGTTATGGTAGAAATGTGTTATGCAGCTTGGTACGGATATGGAGTAGAAGGCAATCTTTTCCGAAATCTTCTAAATTATAAATTTAATCAAAACTTTGTAGATGCAGTGCAGACACTGGTAATAGAAGAAAAACAGCAGGAAGTCTTATGGAGACTTCCCATCATGCATACGAGATATAAGGAGTTGGAGCAAAAAGATTTTAATTTTAAACAGAAGTCACATCGTGGTTTTGTCCCAACCTTTCAGACAGAACAAGTGTATAATCCAAAATATACAATACATGGTACCATTGAACCATTACGTGAAGAAACGAGAGACTGGTTAGATAAAATTGTTGCCTTGTCTGAGAAAGAAAATTTTGAATTGGTATTTTTTCTTGCACCATTTTCTGCAACAGAAGCAGATATGTGTTATATTCGTGCAGTAGAGGAATATAGTCAGGAGAAAAATATAACCTTTCTGAATTTTTTGAGTTTATGGAATGAAGTAAAACTATCTGAAGAAACAGACTTTATTGATAATTCTCATGTAAATTACTTGGGGGCAGACAAAGTAACGGCCTATCTGGGTAATTATCTAAGTAATACGTTTGAATTAGAAGACCATCGTGGTAAGGCAGCATATGAATTATGGGATGTGTTTGCAGATGAGGTTGACCGTAAAATTGATGCATTTGAATTAAGCCAAATCGATAATGTTGAAAAATACCTTAATAGAATTCCGAAACTAAATAAAAATCAAACCATCGTGTTGTCCTTAGATGGAGATTTTAAAATTCCAAAGAGGGTCATGAAAAAATTAGCTGCAATTACAGGTTCCGAAGATCAAATGGATAAAGGAGGAACCTGGATTATTCAGGATGGGAAGCAGATATATTCCTCAAAGGGAAAAGAAACCTTTTTTCATCATGTGGATTTAGGACAGGCAGACCTGGTTGTACAAGGGTATTTAAAAGAAAACAAATCCACATCCTATTATATCAATAATAAAACAAAGGAAGATGAGGAAGAGGAAGCGATTAAGATGTCAGAATGTCTTTTAAATGATAATCTGATGGTTAAGGTTTCTAATGGAATCAATATTTTGGTGTATGATCATGTTTTAAATCAAATAACGGATCAGGTAGGTTTTATGAGCGACTCTGACTTAGCGGTGTATCGTTTAAAATAAATTTTGGAAAGGAGGTAATCTATCATGTCTGTTATTTCGATTTTGTACTTCTTTGTATTACTTCCTTTTTTGCTTGGAAGCTTTTATTTCCCTCAGAGAGAGGAGAAAAGCATAGAGTTTAGTAAGCTGTTTATTTGGGGCTTTGTAGTAGAACTCTTTCTTTTTGAGCTAATCTATACACCTTTTATTTTGTTTTATAATAAATTTTCAGCATTTTCAAATACGCTAACAGTAGTCTATGCCATACTGAGTATTTTTCTACTGTATCGATGGTTGAAACAACATAAAATAAAACATATCATAAGCATTAAGAGTCTTTTTATAAAAGAAAATATTCTTTGGATTTTTCCACTTAGTATCATAGCTTTTCAGCTTTTTATGGGGATTTTCTATCAATACTTAGATGGAGATGATGCCTATTATATGGCCCAATCCACGGCTGCATATATGACAGATTATATGTATGGATTTGAGCCATACACAGGAATTACAACAGCTCTGGATATGCGACACGGAATGGCTGGAATTCCAATCTTTATTTCTTACCTATCCAGAATGACTGGGATACATCCAGCGATTATGGGACATACCATCTTTTCTACATTCTTGATTGGAATGACTTATCTTGTGTTTTATCAACTTGCAAAAAGGTTATTTAAAAACAAACAGAAGGAGCAGGCACTTTTTTTAGGATTTATAGCCTTGCTTCAAATGTTCGGAAATAGTACAATTTATACCAATGAAACTTTTTTTCTAACAAGAACTTCACAGGGGAAGGCAGTCATGGCTTCCTTTATCATTCCCCTTCTGTTACTCCTTCTATTTGAAATGATGGAACGCATGGAAGTTTATAAAAGTTTTAACCATAAGAAATTGCAAATGTCTGATATCTGGATTCGAATTATCATGATTCAGATTGCAGCAGTAGCCTGTACAACCTTAGCGGTTTATCTGGTACCATTGTTACTTGGAGTCGGAATTTTGGTAATTACAATACATGTTCGAAAAATAAAGCCACTGCTTTTCTTTCTATGTTGTTTATTTCCCTCAGCGTTTTATGGGATACTATATTTATTATATTAATAAAATAAGGGAGAAATCATGGAAACTGGAATTATACAACAGATTATAGATGCGTATCATAATTATCGTGGTAGTAGTTATTATGTACTGTTCTTTTTTTGTGCCTTGATGTTTCTTCTGTTTACGGAAAAAAAGAAAACCATACGCCTTATCTTAGTATACAGCTCTGTTTTTTTAGTTGTTTTATTTATGCTTCCACCCTTTGCCTGGCTCGTAACCAAAATACTTGGAGAAGAAATATATTATCGAACCATATGGTTGTTTCCAATTGGCATTACCATTTCTTATTGTGCGGTGAAGCTCATAAGCAGACAACAAAGTAGAGCAAAGAAAGTAAGCATGTGGGTTCTGCTTGTGGCACTCTGTATCTATGGAGGAGCCTTTACCTATCAACATTCCGATTTTACAAAAGCAGAAAACAGTTATCACTTGCCACAGGTTGTTATCGAACTATGTGATTTAATAAAGGAAGATGGAATGAACGTAAAGGCGGCGTTTCCGCGAGAAATGGTTACCTATGTGAGACAGTACGACTCTACGATTTTGTTAGCGTTCGGCAGAGAGAAACTTTTGCCATGGTTTGGCGGGGATCATGAACTGCATTATGCACTACAGGATAAGGTTCTGGATACAAAAAATGTTGCGCGTATTCTCAGAGAACAAGAATGTAAATACTTGATTCTGAATGAGGAACAAAAACTTTTGGAACCCTTTTCCCAATATGGATTTCAAATTTTTACAAGAGTCCAAAATTATGTAATTTACCTGGACAAAGAGAAACCGGAGTTATAATTTTACGGGAGGCAGCGTATGTATTTCCAATCTTATGTATTTTTATTGTTGTTTTTACCAGTCACACTAATTGGATACCATGTACTTACAAAACTGTTTCAAAAGGATATGGGAAAAGTATATCTTCTCCTAATGTCCTTTGTTTTTTATGGAACCTTTCATATTGCTTATTTGTTTATCTTGCTTTCCAGCATCTTGTTTAATTACAGTATTTATAAAGGACTTTCTTACTTACATATAGAATCAAAAAAAAGACTGCTTTTTGTGTTTGGACTACTTGTGAATATTTCTGCACTGGTATACTTTAAGTACAGTAATTTTTTTATTGATAATATCAATCATTTGTTTGGTTTTTCCTATGAATTCCTTCACATTCTATTACCTGTGGGAATCAGTTTTTATACATTTATGCAAATTGCATTTTTAAGTGATGTGTATAAGAAAAAAGAAGTATATCAATATGGGATTCTGGAATATATGTTATATTGCAGTTTCTTCCCTTACATTACTTCTGGGCCTATTGCCCTTCATCATGAAATCATCCCCCAGTTTAGAAAGAAAGAAACTCACAATCTGGATTGGGATATGCTGGCAGAAGGAATTCAACTGTTTGCATATGGTCTTGGAAAGAAAGTTCTGTTAGCAGATGTCTTTGGGAGTGCTGTTTCCATTGGATTTTCAGATGTATGGAAATTAAATAGTATCAGTGCCTTTGTTGTGATGATTTCCTACACATTTCAAATATATTTTGATTTCAGTGGGTATACGGACATGGCTCTTGGTATCGGAAAAATGTTTCATATCAAACTTCCCGAGAATTTTAATCAGCCCTATAGAAGCAAGACAATTGTAGAGTTTTGGGAACGATGGCATATAACCTTAACCCGCTTTTTTACCAAATATGTGTATATCCCTTTGGGAGGAAATCGTAGAGGAAGTATCATAACATATCGAAATACTGCCATTATCTTTCTGTTAAGTGGTTTGTGGCATGGTGCAAACTGGACGTTTGTTCTATGGGGATTTTTGCATGGATGTTTCTTTATTCTTACGAAAATCTGGATAAAGAAAATAAATAAAATTCCGTCCATACTTTTATGGCTAACCACATTTGGGTTTTTGAATGTAACCTGGAGCATCTTTCGCGCGGATTCCATATCGCAAATGTTTTCATTTTTTAATCGATTTCGTGATTTTTCATCAGTGGAAGTATATAACAAAATCTCCGCTTCGTTTGGAGGAGACTGGCAAATGATAGCATATCTTTTGATTGCTCTTGTGTTTTGCCTAAAAGTACCAGAGATGACGAAACTGGCAGAGAAGAAAAAGACGGGATTCTTACCAAGTCTAAGTGTAATTCTCATTCTATTCTTAGCTGTTTTATCATTTGCAAAGGTTACTACATTTGTCTACTTTAATTTTTAAGGACAGCAGAGGAAAATTTATGAAAAAAACAAAAGCATTTGTTTTACGAGTGATTGGAATATTTTTAAGCCTATTGATTCTTACTGCTTCACTGGTATATGTGATTGATCCATTTTATCTATATCATAAACCTTGGTTTGGTTTTGAACCATATTTAGATGAGGCAGTTTATCAGACCGCCGGAGCAGCTAAGAATTTTGATTATGATAGTGTTATCTTGGGTTCCAGTATGGTTGAGAATTTCAATATTGCGAAATTTGATGAACTTTTTGGCTGGGATACCATTAAGCTTGCCTATAGTGCGGCTTTAATGGACGATTACTCCGCCATATTATCCCAGGTGTTTTCCACACATCAGGTAAAGAACTTGATTTTTCCGATTGATAACTATACCATGATTGCAAAAGCAACGGACTCTTATGTTCCCAGACCTGAGTATTTGTATGATGAGAATCGACTCAATGATGTCTCCTATCTGTTGAATTATGATGTGATCCAACGTTCTATCCAGGTCATCACAAATAAAATAAACAATACAGAACCAAAGTATGAGACTTCCTATTTTTGGAATCGATCGGATTTTTCGACAGCAACGGTTATGCATAGTTACCTATATGAAAGAACCACCACAGCCTGGAATGATGAAGAGTCAGATTTTTTAGTTGCAAATGCTTTGGAAAATGTTGCAGTGTTAGGTTCCTATATTGAGCAATATCCAGATACAAAATTTTATGTTTTTTTCCCACCTTATAATGTGATGTTTTGGGATTACAAAATTCTGATGGGTCACAAAGATGCAACATTGGAAATGAATCAACGAATTATTGAGTATTTTTTACAGTTTGATAATGTGGAGATTTATTATTTTATGGATAAAGAAGATCTGGTTACAGACTTGGATTATTATGTGGATCGTGGACATTATTCCCCAGAAATCAATGATTATATTATGGAGTCCATAGCCAATAAGAAGCATCTTGTTACGAAAGACAATTATCAACAGATACCACAAAAAATGAATGAAATATTAGACGCCTATGATTTTGAGACTGTGATTCAACTATGGTCCAATCCATAAAATATAGTTTGAGGAGATTTTCCATGGAACAAACGAAAAGAAGTGAGAGACTTGATTTAATACGTTCGGTTGCTGTTTTATCGGTAATTGCTGTTCATTTTTGCTTAAACAATCAATATTATAATAGAATTGTTGAAGGCGAAGTCATGTTACTTATGACCTATATCAGAACAGCTTTTATGGTATGCGTTCCTCTTTTTATGGTGCTAACAGGATACCTGATGAATCGTAAAAAGTTGGAGAAAGCCTTTTACAAAAAGGCATTTAAAATTTTGTTTATTTATATCGTTGCCAGCATTCTCTGTATTCTATATCAGATAGTATTTCTGGATGTGGTGTATCCCTTTAAGGATATGGTATTTGCTTTTCTTGGTTTTTCAGCAGCGCCATATGGCTGGTATCTGGAAATGTATTTTGGTTTATTTCTTTTGATTCCTTTTTTGAATTTCATCTATTGGAATCTTACAAGTAAAAAACAAAAACAAAGCTTGGTTCTTATTCTGTTTATCCTGACCGTGCTTCCAACCGCAACAAACATTTTTGATTTTTACACAGCAGGAGCAATTTTAAATCCTGCTTTAACAAATGGATATCAACAGGTGCTGCCAGATTATTGGACAGGCTTATATCCCTTTTTGTACTATTTTCTGGGAGCTTATCTTAGTGAATATCCAGTGAAACTTAAGAAACGCTTTTCGCTACCAATTTATGTTCTGCTGGTGGTTTGTTTTGGTACCTTTATATATTGGAAAAACTATGGAAGAACCTTTGAATGGGGTATTTATAGTGAGTGGAATTCGCTTGCAACAGTAAGTCTAACTTTTTTTCTGTTTGTTTTTTTACATGCAGTACCAATGGAAAAAGCACCCATTACAGTTAAAAAAATATTATATTCGATTTCCAATGTATCACTAGGAATCTATCTAACATCTTGGATTTTAGATCAGGTTATTTATTCTGCTTTAGAAACCAGAATACCTTCTTTAAACATCCGAATTCTTTTATTCATTCCCACTGTTTTTGCAGTTTTTGTGGGTTCTTATGTATTAGCAGTCCTAATCGAAGGATTCTACTTACTTGTTAAAAATTGGAGGAGTAAAAGCAGTGAAATCTCAAAGTAATCAAAGTATGAAGAAGGAGTATATTTACTGGTTACCAATCATACCGATCTTGCTTTTTTTGTTATGGAAAAGCAAATTTGGATATGGTGGCAGTGATGAACCTTTTTATTTAACCATAGCGCATCGACTTTTAAAGGGAGATGGATTGATTGTGGAGGAATGGAACTTATCACAATTAAGTGGAGCATTACTCTATCCTTTTATGAAACTTTATCAGGGAATTCATACTGGTACAGATGGAATACTCTTGCATTTTCGTTATGTGTATTGTTTTGTACAAATGCTAATCGGTATTTCTCTTATTGGATTATTAAGAAAAAGAGGACTTGCAGGATATGCAGCGGCTTACTTCTTTATTTTATTTACGCCTTATAACATGATGGCTCTCTCTTATAATACAATGGGAAGTGCACTTATTGTGCTGACGGGAATCTTGATGGCGATGAATCATGAGAGAAAAAAAGGAAGGATTGTTTTTTCGGGCTTTCTTTTCGCCTTGGCGGTTCTGTGTACCCCTCATTTGATTCTTGTCTATGCTGGGTTTACGATTCTTCTCATTCTTGAAACCTTGGCAGCATTTTTCTTGAAAAGGAAATTAGAAACCTTTTTTAGTAAAAAGGATTGGATTTTCTTTAGTATCGGGTGCTTTCTTGCTGCAGTAATTCTTGGGATATTTATATTATCCAGAGCTACCATTAGTGAAATAATAAAGGCTATTCCATATTTATTACAGGATTCAGATCATTCATCCATTGGGATAAAAAGAGCAATAAAGACCTATGTTTTACAAAATTGGATTTATTTTAAATTCTATATGGTGGCACAACTGCTAATCCTGGTGATGGTGGTATTCGATAAAAAAAGATTCAGCCACAGTGGCTGGTATCTTATGGTATCAGGTTTTAGTTGTGTAATTCAGGTAGGGTATCTGGCAACACAAATAGAAAATACCTATAATTTTATTTTATATCCGCTGGCATGGGTAGGATTTCTGGCTTATGTACTGACGAAACAAAAGCAAAACAGGCTATTCTTATGGGCTTATGTATTTGGAATGGCTTATACATTTTGTCTGAATTTTGCTTCCAATCAAGGGATGTATGCAATATCTATGGGTATGGTACTTGTTGATATGTGTTCGATTTTGTTTATTGGATCTTTGATAAAAGAGCAATTACATGAAAAAAATATAGTGCATCAAGTGCTAAGAGTTATTGTAATAAGTATGATTATATTTCAATTTAGCATTATGATCTATGCAAAAACGGTTCATGTATTCTGGGAACCCCCAGTGAATACCTTGCAATATAAGATTTCACAAGGACCATTAAAAGGAATTTTAACAACAAAAGAACATGCTATGGAATATGAACAACTACTTTTAGATTTGTCTTATCTAAAAGAAAAGGAACCGGGGAATGTATTGATCATAGGCTTTCAAACCTGGGGATACCTGTATCTGGATATGCCCTATGGAACATTTTCAGCCTGGAGTGGAGGAGAATCAGAACACTTAAAATATCGATTGCGAGACTACTATCAACTGCG
>CANRGO010000037.1 GCA_947630125.1 uncultured Lachnospiraceae bacterium
TTATTTTGAATTTCATTCCTTTTATATAGAAAAAGCCTCCCTGCCATGAAGCGAAGCTTCATAGCAGAGAGGTTTTTGGGGGAAGTATTTTAGTTACTACATAGAATGGAACTTAAATTTATCTATCATTATGTAATCTAAAGTTTGCATAAGCACTTGATCCATGTTCATGAACATCAAGTCCTTCCACTTCTTCTAATTCAGAAACACGTAAACCAATTGTTTTCTTAAGAATTGTAAATAATATAAATGCAGCACATCCAACATATGCCATTACAACTGCTACTCCTAATGCCTGAACACCAATTAATTCAAGTCTTGTCATTCCATAACTTTCAAGTACAGAAGATTTAGCAAATACACCTACCAAGATAGTACCAACTGCTCCACAAGCTCCATGAACTGCTACCGCACCTACTGGATCATCTACTTTTAATACTTTGTCTAAGAATTCAACTACCACAACTACCAACACACCAGCTATTACACCAATCAGCATAGCTGAAGGATAAGAAACCACATCACATCCTGCAGTAATTGCTACCAAGCCAGCAAGAGAACCATTAAGTGTCATGGAAATATCTGGTTTTCCGTAACGAATCCAAGTAATTGCAAGAGTCACAAGGGTTGCTGAAACAGCTGAAAGATTTGTTGTCATTGCAATATCACCAATACTGGTTGTTGCTGCTACTGTTGATCCACCGTTAAATCCAAACCAGCAAAACCAAAGAATAAACACACCAAGTGCTCCAACAAGCAAATTATGTCCTGGAATTGCATTTGCAGATCCATCTTTATTAAACTTACCAATACGTGGTCCAAGTAACCATGCACCAACTAAAGCACAAACACCACCAACCATATGTACTGCTGTAGAACCAGCAAAATCATGAAAGCCCATCTGTGCTAAAAAACCACCGCCCCAGATCCAATGTCCTGAAACTGGATAAATTACTGCTGAAATAATAGCACTGTAAATTAAATAGGTAGAAAATTTTGTTCTTTCTGCCATAGCACCCGAAACAATAGTTGCCGCTGTAGCACAGAATACTGTCTGGAATATCATAAATACTCCAATTGGTAGTCCACCAAACATTCCTGCATCATCTGCAAGAGATGTGGTATTAAAGAATCCACTGGTACCGAATAATCCCATGAAGTCATCACCAAACATTACTGCAAATCCAATAAAGAAGAAGAAAATACTACCAAGTACAAAATCCATAAGATTTTTCATAATAATATTTCCAGTGTTTTTAGCTCTTGTAAAACCTGCTTCTACTGCTGCAAATCCTGCCTGCATAAAGAATACTAAAATCGCTGCAACCATAGTCCAGACAATATTTAACAATAAACTCGTTGCTTCAGCCAGTTCCATTCCCATACCGCCATCAGCTGTTGATGAAATCAATGATAATAAGTTCATAATTTTTCCTCCTCGTAAATAAAATAAGAGATATCTGCTTTGAGTGTTACTTCAAACAGCTATCTCCCTTGATAACATATGTTTTTATGCTTTTTATAATGCTTCATCACCGCGTTCACCGGTACGTATACGAACTACATCAGCTACCTCATATACAAAAATCTTTCCATCTCCGTAATTACCAGTATTGATGTGAGCTACAATCTTTTCAATTAATTCTTCTGCTTTTGCATCACTAACAACTGTTTCAACTTTCATTTTTGGCAGAAGATTTGTCTTTAAAGCTGCTCCTCTGTACTTCTCCACATGCCCTCTCTGATTACCATAACCCATGATATTTACGATATTCAGACCATTCACTTCGTTGGCGTCCATTAACTCCTTTAAATCTTCCAATTTTTCAGGTTTGATAATAATTTCCAGCTTTTTCATAAATGTCCTCCCTTTCATCAACAGGTTATTTTATAATATCCTGCCAGTAATAAAAAATGGCGCTCCTACCGAAGTAGAAACGCCTTTGTTTATGTTTATTATACACAGATGATTTTTCTTGTCAAATGTTTTTTCATTATTTTTTTTTACTTTTTTATGAAATGCAGAATTTTTCCAGAATTTTTCCATCCAATTCTACGTCTTCAACATAGCGAAAACCTACCTTTTCCAACACTTTCTTAGAAGAACTATTATCTTTCGTGGTAAGAGACCTGATTTCATCCGGGTGAAATTCTTCTTTTACATAATCTACAATCGCTCTGCATACCTCAGTGGCATATCCCTTGTTTCGAAATTCTTTTCCAATCAAATAGCCAAGCTCCATTCCTTCATAAGATTCACGAAAATTAAAGCCTGCTCTTCCTATCATCATTCCAGTTTCTTTTTCTTCCACAATCCACATTCCATATCCAAAAAAAGGATAAACTGTTTCAATATATTGCTCCATATAGGCCAATTCTTCATCAGGATCCTCATACAAAAGTCCAACAAATTTCTGCACCTGCTCATCATCATAAAGAAGATACAAGGATTTCAAATCCTCCACCGTCATTTCTCTCACTCGCAGACGTTCTGTTTCCAGAATGGTCCAAGGGATTTTAGCATAGCGCTGATAAATATGTGTTAAATCCAGAACCGTTAACCCTTCTAAACCATCTACTACATATGGTACATGAAAAAAATCCTGATCTCGATTCTCTGCATTCAGATAGACACAGGGGAAGCCACCATATAGTTGAATTTGATCCACAAAACTTCCCTGATCTGTTAAAAAAAGACAATTCTCTAAGGGGTAAGCCTTCCCTTGAAAAATAAACTGATTAAATAAAAAACTCCCTTGGTCGTGAACTTCCAAAATCTGTATTCCTTGATTTGCACACTTCAATTTCAATTCTTCGATTATATGATATTCCAAACGATAAGAAATCCAGATCACAAGAAAACGAAAACCCGTCATGGTAACCACTCCCACATTCATTCATTTATTTATATATTGATACTATCGTATTCGATCTTTTTTTTCAATCATAGAGTTACACTCTTTACCTTTCCCTCAATATCCGATACAATAAACATGATTAAAAATTATCTTGAAAGGAAGTTTTAGTTATGGCAAAAAATCCAGTAGTTACCATTGAAATGAATGACGGAAGTCTTATGAAAGCAGAATTATATCCTGAGATTGCTCCAAATACAGTGGCAAATTTTATCAGTCTTATTCAGAAAAATTTTTATGATGGAGTAATTTTTCATCGTGTAATCAAAGGTTTTATGATTCAGGGAGGAGATCCAGACGGTACCGGTATGGGTGGTCCTGGTTATGGAATCAAAGGCGAGTTCAAACAAAATGGCTTTGCCAACGATTTAAAGCATTCAGAAGGTGTTTTATCTATGGCAAGAAGTATGAGTCCTAACTCTGCAGGAAGCCAGTTCTTTATTATGCATAAAAATTCACCACACCTTGATGGAGCATATGCTGCATTTGGAAAGATCATTGAAGGTATGGACGTGGTAAATAAAATCGCGGATACAAAAACCGATTATAATGATCGTCCTGTAGAAACACAGACCATGAAAAAAGTAAGTGTAGAACTTTTTGATGGTACCTATTCAGAACCAGAAACCATGTAAATAAGTCATAGGGAGCGAAAACTAGGTGGTTGTTCATATTACGTTCATAATTAATTCAAAATAAGTTAATTTACATAACATTATTTATACAAAATTATCAACTATACTAAGAATATAGAAAACAACAACTACACCAGACTCAGTTATTTACTTAACTTTAAATAGCTTTTTCATAATAAATGCCAGATAAACCTAGTTTATCTGGCATCCTCCCTTTCTAAGGGAAATATCCTCCCTTTTTAAAGGGATTTTTTTTTGCAAAAAAATAGCGAGTTATGATCCTTCCGCAAAGAGACCGTTTGTCTGCGTTGGTACTTAGGTCGTGGCAGATATCAATATCTGCCACAACCTTACGTACCACTACGCAAGACAACCGAGTGAGAACGTGTCTCTTTCGGATGATAATAACTCGCTATAAATTTTTTGACAAATTAAGCTTTGTTAACAGAACCAAAGATTTCCATCTTTTCTTTTACAGTAGCTTTGATTGCTTCAAAACCAGGTCCTAATAACTTACGAGGATCAAATCCTTTTCCTTCTAAATCTTTTCCAGCTTCAATATATTTACGAGTTGCAGCTGCAAATGTAAGCTGACATTCTGTATTTACGTTGATTTTAGCAACTCCAAGAGAGATTGCTTCCTGAATCATTTCTGTAGGGATACCAGTTCCTCCATGAAGAACTAAAGGCATATCACCTGTTAACTTTTGAATAGCATCTAAGGTTTCAAAAGATAAACCAGCCCAGTTTGCAGGATATTTTCCATGAATATTACCAATACCAGCTGCAAGGAAATCAACTCCAAGATCAGCTACCATTTTACATTCATTAGGATCTGCACATTCACCCATACCAACAACGCCGTCTTCTTCTCCACCAATAGAACCAACTTCTGCTTCGATAGAAAGTCCTTTTGCATGAGCTGCTGCTACTAATTCTGTAGTCTTAGCAACGTTTTCTTCGATTGAATAGTGAGAACCATCAAACATAACTGAAGAAAATCCAGCTTCGATACATTTGTAACAGTGATCATATGAACCATGATCTAAGTGAAGAGCTACAGGAACAGTAATTTTTAATTCTTCTAACATACCGTTCACCATACCAACTACTGTTTTATAACCACCCATATATTTTCCTGCTCCCTCAGATACTCCTAAGATTACAGGTGAGTTGTTTTCCTGAGCGGTAAGTAATACTGCTTTTGTCCATTCTAAATTGTTAATGTTAAACTGACCTACTGCATACTTGCCAGCTTTTGCTTTTTTAAGCATTTCTGCTGCTGATACTAACATTTTATTTTCCTCCATTTTCTATAAATTTCGTTCCATTACGCCGTTAACATTATATTACATTTAATTTAAAAAAGAAACTATAAATTAAAAATAATTTATCAAAAAAATTATGGTCGCTTGATTTCAATGGCTTTTTGTATGTTTTCCACCTCAACCTGTGTATGCTCTCCACCAAATTCTCCGTCCAAAGTCCAGGGAATTTTTACCATACTACTAAATTCTATTTTTCGGGTTTTAAAGCAATACATCAAATTGGAATCAATATCCGCAATAACCATTGCACTAATTAAATTATTTAATTCGATTGGATTTTTAGGACGTTTAATTAAAGTCACTTCAAACAAGCCGTCATTCAATTCTACATTTTTTCCAGTGATTCTTTTAAAGCCACCCACCGAAATAGAATTTGTAACCATCCCAAATATAAATTCGTCTTCAATTTCATATTCGTCACAAGTAATTTTTAGTTGATAAGAACTAACTGTCGAAAGACGCTTCATTCCTTCCAGAAGATAAGCCATATGTCCGAGCACATTTTTCATTTCCTGTCTTGTGTTATATGCCACATCTGTGAACAACCCAAAGGCCGCAATATAAACAAAGATATCATCATTAAAGCTGCCCACATCACAGGCGTAATTTTTTCCTGTAATAATTGTTTTTGCAGCCTTTTTCATATTTTTTAAAAGTCCCATGGATTCCGCAAAATCATTGGTACTTCCAGCTGGTATATAGCCCAGGGGAATCTTAAGACCACTTTGCATCATTCCTGTAACAACTTCATCCAGTGTTCCATCACCACCACTACAGACGATTAGAGAATACTCTTTGGACAACTCTCTGATTTTAAGTATGGCATCTCCCTGACACTTAGTTGGATATACTGTAATATCATAACCAGCTCTGGAAAATATTCCAAGAATTTCCATAAGATGATTTTTTAACTGTCCTTTTCCAGCCAGTGGATTATAGATAAAATAAAGTTTTTTTGAAACCATACATTCCTCCTAAACAGATGAATTTTTCGAAAAACAAAAGGAACATCCTATGATGTCCCCTGTCCCTGAAGTAAAACATTATTCAGGAAACTTATTCCTGTCCGCTTAAATATTTTTCAATACTTTTTACTGCATCTGCTTCGTCAACGCCATCTGCTATTACGGTTATTTCTTCTCCTGAATCCATTCCAAGGCTCATCATTCCCATAATGCTTTTTGCATTTACTTTTTTGCCTTCTGCTTCAATGTAGACAACGCTGTCATATTGACTTGCAACTTGTACCAGTACTGCTACAGGTCTTGCTTCCAATCCGGTTGCCAATTGAATTTTAATCGATTTCTTTGTCATAATCGTTCTCCTTTAATTTCTAATCTTATCTGCAAGTTCACCCAGTTTCCGTAGTCTATGGTTTACACCACTTTTCCCAACGGGAGGGTTTAAGTATAGTCCTAGTTCGTTTAATGTAGCTTCTGGATACAACAGTCTGACTTCAGCCATTTCAGCTAAAGACTCAGGTAGCGAATCCAAACCCATTTGTTCCTGAATCAGCATAATATCTTCCATCTGTTTTGATGCCGCATTCACGGTTTTAGAAATATTTGCTGTTTCACAATTCACTCTTCGATTTACAGAATTACGTACTTCTTTTACAATACGAAGATTCTCAAACTCCATCAGAAGAACATGGGCTTCCATAACATTCAAAGCATCTACAATTCCTGCTCCTTCTTTTATGTACACCACATAATATTTCTTTCGAATGATAATTTTTGCTTCAATGGAAAATCCAAGAAGGATGTCCCGAATCTGTTCAGCGGATTCTTCTCTGGAACATACAAATTCCAAATGGTAACTTTTTTCCGGAGCACTCATAGAACCTACCACTAAATAGGCTCCCCTTAAAAAGGCTCTGCGACAACAGGCACTCTTTAAAAGCATAGGATTTACCCGGTTTAGCCCTGACTCCTCTTTGGAAAAGTACTTAATTCCTCCAAGTATTGCCACAGCATCTTTGGGGTCTTTTACTGTAACCAGATAGGTTCTGGCCTGCTCCCCAATATCAGTATATATATTAAATGCTTTTATTAATAATGTAAAGTACTTTCTAGCAACTGACTCATTTTCCGTCTGTACCTTAATTTGATAATTTCCACTAAAATCTTTGATGATCATACCATTGAAATAAATAATGGCAGCAAGCTCAGCCAGTTGACAATGTCTTGGCAAACTAATCTGCTTTGATAATTCATCTTTCACTTCTTTTGAAAATGACATGACAGGCCACTCCTATTCCATGATTTCCTACATGGACACATCCCGATGATTTAAAACCAATCCATACGTGCCTTTGTTGTTAAGTCTGTCATATAAGGCATTTGCAAGGGTCACACTTCTATGTTTTCCACCTGTACAGCCGATTCCTATGACCAATTGATATTTTCCTTCTTTTACATAGTTGGGAATTAAAAATTCAACCATATCCGTTAACTTTTCAAGAAACTGACCTGCCTCCTGAAAGCTCATCACATAGTCCTGAACTTCTTTATCGTTACCAGTTTTCATTCTAAGATCATCCAGATAAAAGGGATTTGGCAAGAATCTAACATCAAAGACCAGATCTGCATCTGAAGGAATCCCATGTTTGAAACCAAAGGAGCGTATATGTATCATTAGATTGTTATATTCTTCTTCTTTTACAAAAATTCGTTCCATTTCGGTTCGAAGTTGTCTTGTCAGAAGATTGGTTGTATCGATAATATAGTTTGCTTTCTTCTTTACTTCCGATAGAACTTTTCGTTCCTTCAAAATTCCTTCTTCGATGGTGCCCCCAGCAGACAAAGGATGCATTCTTCGTGTTTCTTTATACCTCTTTACCAGGATTGGATCTGCCGAATCTAAAAACAGAAGTTCAAATCCATGACCTAGTTCCTTTAAATGATCTAAGGTTTTGGATATGCCAAGAAAAGATTGATCTGTTCTTACATCAAGACCCAGAGCAACCTTTCCTATTTCATTCCCGGGCATGGACATTAAGTTTACAAACTGCTCCAACAAAGGAACAGGAAGATTATCCACACAGTAAAAACCCATATCTTCTAGCATTTTCATGGCAGTGCTCTTACCACCGCCACTCATACCTGTAATGATAACAAATCTCATAGTCAAACCATCCCACTAATCTTTAAGAAAATTTCCCAATCATTACTACTTCTTGTTCTAGTTCTACACCAAATTTATCTTTCACATTGTTCTTGATTTCCTGAATCAATTGATAAATATCATTTGCTGTAGCCGTTCCTGTATTAATCACAAAGCCACAATGTTTATCTGAAACTCTTGCTCCACCAATCTGAAAGCCACGGAGTCCGCAGTCCATAATTAACTTTCCGGCAAAATGTCCTTCTGGGCGTTTGAAGGTACTTCCTGCACTTGGATATTCCAAAGGCTGTTTTTCTCTTCTACTTTGCCAAAATCCATCCATTTTTTCCTGAATAGTCTCACGGTTTCCAGGCGTTAGTTCCATCCAAACTTCCAACACTACAAATGGTTTGTTTCGAATGATACTTTTTCGGTATCCAAACTCCATGGTATCATGATCTAATTCTAAAATATTACCCTCATAATCACAAACTACCACTTTCTGAACTACCTGTTTCATTTCACCATCATAGGCTCCTGCATTCATCACACAGGCTCCTCCTAAGGTTCCGGGAATTCCTGATGCAAACTCCAGGCCAGTCAGGTTATTTTCACAGGCAAAGGCTGAAAGCCGTTCCAAGGTAACTCCCGCATCTGCTATAATTCGATTTCCTTCTCTCATAAGCTGATTCATCGGATAGGCAACTTTTATAATCACCCCATCATACCCTTGATCACTTACCAACAAATTACTTCCATTTCCAATAATCTGAAACTCACGTTCCACTTGTTTAAAATACTTGACCAGAGAAACGATCTGCTCTTTTGACTGAACCGTAATAAAATATCTGGCATTTCCTCCCACTTGGAATGTAGTATGTTTGCTCATCGGTTCGTTTCTTAAAACATGTTCCTCTGGTATAAATTTACATATTGTTTCATAAAAGGCTGCACTCAACTTCAATCACCTGTTTCATTCTTTTCTTTGTTATTCTAAGACAAGTCTAGCTGCCCCAAAAATTCCTGCATCATTTCCCAGGGTTGCAAGCGCAAAAATTGCTTCACGACTACCATGGAAAACTGCTTTTGTATAATATTTTTTAATATAATCTAACAAAATAGGACCAGCTTTAGAAACACCGCCGCCTATAACAAAAATTTCTGGGTTTACAACTCCTGCCACTGCTGCCAATGCTTTCCCAAGATATTCTCCAAAAATTTCTGCGATTTCACAGGCAACTTCATCCTGCTCCTTCACAGCGTCAAAAACTGCTTTAGCTGATAATTCTTTACCTCTAAGTACTGTTTCTTTTGTTGTTTTGTCTAAGATTGTATTGGCAATGTAAACGATTCCTGTTGCTGAAGAATATTGTTCCAGACAGCCAGTATTTCCACAACCGCAAAGTTTGGTTTCGTTATCTTCCACATGAATGTGTCCAATTTCACCACCAGCTCCATTGGCACCAGTTAAAATCTTACCATCGATGATAATGCCTCCACCAACGCCAGTTCCAAGGGTTACCGCAACCAGATTACGATGTCCCTGTCCGCCACCCTTCCACATTTCACCAAGGGCAGCAACATTTGCATCATTTCCTGCTTTGATTGGCAAGTGAAGAATATCACTCATTACATTTTCCACACTGAAAACACCCCAGCCCAGATTTGCAGCCTTGTAAACCACGCCTACATTATCCACAGGTCCTGGTACGCCAATTCCCACACCCTTAATTTCCTCTTTGGAAATCTTTTTTTCCTGGATTTTATCTTCAATACTTGCAGCAATATCTGGTAAGATATGCATTCCGTTTTCTTCTTTTCTGGTTACAATTTCCCATTTATCCAGAACGTTTCCTGCCAGGTCAAAGAGACCCATTTTAACAGTGGTACCTCCCAGGTCTACTCCAAAACAATACTTCATCATTTCCATTTCCATACCTTTCACTTAATCTTCTTCTCTTTTTCTAGCCATGGAATTCTGTACACGGGTATATAATTCCTGTGCTGCATTGTATCCCATTTTCTTCTGTCTGTGATTTACTGCTGCAGTCTCACAGATAATAGCCAGGTTACGGCCTGGTCTGATTGGAATATTATGGCATACGATTTTGTTTCCAAGATATTCGATATATTCTTCTTCCAGTCCTAATCTGTCATATACTTTATCTTTATTCCAGTCTTCCAGTTTAACTACCAAGTCAATAGTCTGAGTATCTTTCACACTGGATACACCGAATAAGGTTTTAACATCAACAATACCAATTCCACGAAGTTCAATAAAATGCTTTGTAATATCTGGTGCTGTTCCCACCAAGGTATCATCACTTACTTTTCTAATTTCTACAACGTCATCGGTTACTAGACGATGTCCACGTTTAATTAATTCGATTGCTGCTTCTGATTTACCAATACCACTTTCTCCAGTGATTAAAACTCCTTCACCAAAACAGTCAACCAAAACACCATGAACGGTAATGCATGGAGCAAGTTTTACATTTAACCAACGAATAATTTCTGCCATAAAGGAAGAGGTTGATTTTTCTGTCATTAAAATAGGAACCTTGTGTTCTCTTGCAATTTGAAGAAAGAGAGCATCTGGTTTCAATTCTCTACAAAATACGATGCAGGGAATAGGATTATTGAGAAACTGTGTATAAGCTTCCTTTTTTCTATCATCCTTCATTCCTTCCATATAGGTATATTCTACAAATCCAATAATCTGTAGACGGGTAGCTTCAAAATGTTCAAAATAGCCCGCCATCTGCAATGCTGGTCGATTAATATCTGGCTGTGTAATCTTAATTCCTGCAATTTCAATTTCAGGTGTAAGATTTTCTAATTTTAATTTTTCTACAATTGTCTCTAAACTTACGCTTACCATAACCCTTCTCCTTCTCTGATTTCATACTTTTAAGGGTAGTAACTGCCTGACGAATCGGTCTGTCCCCGTTTATGCCCTACCCATTTTAGCACACTTAAGTTTCAATATCAATAAAGCAAAAGTCCTTTATAACACAGTTTTTTCCATGTCTTCAAAAAATTTAATGATATTTTCAGCAGCTTTACGATTGAATCCTTCTATCTTTATAAAATCCTCTACTGAGGCAGCCTTAATATCCTCAAGGGAAGAAAAATGTCTCATCAGTGCTTTTCTTCTGGCCTCTCCTATTCCAGGAATATCATCCAGAATCGATTTCACCTGACCTTTGCTACGAAGAGCGCGATGATAATCAATGGCAAATCGATGAGCTTCATCCTGAATTCTGGTTACCAGTTTAAAGCCTTCACTGTGTTTTTCTATCTCCACTTCCTGATTTTGATAGAGGAGCCCTCTGGTGCGATGTCTGTCATCTTTCACCATACCACAAACGGGAACATGAATGTGAAGTTCTGAAAGTACCTGTTCGCATACATGGACTTGGCCTTTTCCACCATCCATTAGGATTAAATCCGGGAATTTACTGAAACTGCCAAGGGTTTCATCCAGTTCTTTTTGTTTCAACTCATCTTTTTCTTTTAACCCATGTAGAAAGCGACGCTCCAGAACTTCCTTCATACAGCCATAATCATCGGGCCCTTCTATGGACTTCATTTTAAATTTACGGTAATCACTACGCTTTGCTTTTCCTTTTTCAAAAACCACCATGCTGCCAACATTGGCAAAGCCGCTAATATTTGAAATATCAAAGGCTTCAATTCGTTCTGCCTTTTCTATTCCAATTAGCGCTGCTAATTCCTTCATGGCCCCAATGGTTCTGCCTTCTTCTCGCTTCAGTCGCTCTTTATCACTTTTTAACACCAGTTCTGCATTTCGTCTTGCTAAATCTACTAATTTTTCTTTTCCACCTTTTTGCGGCACACGAATGCTTACTTTCGAACCTCTTCGCGTGGATAGCCATTGTTCCACCAGTTCAGCTTCTTCAATAACTTCCTGAATCATTAGTTCTTTTGGAATATAAGGAGTTCCTGCATAAAATTGTTTGATGAAACTATTTAAAACAAGACCTGTACTTTCTTCCGAAACTCTTGTCATATGAAAATGTTCCCGGCCTATGAGTTTTCCATTTCGTATGAAGAAAACCTGTACAACAGCATCTTCATCATCGGCACAAAGTCCAATCACATCCTTATCTTCACTGTTATAGTCAGTGATTTTTTGCTTTTGCGTAACTTTTTTAATGTTTTGAATTTGTTCCCGGTATTGAATGGCTTCTTCAAATTCCATTTGTTCAGAAGCAAGCTTCATTTTTTCTTCCAGCCCTTTTATGACACCTTGATAATTTCCATTCAAAAAATCCAGTGCATCTTCAACCTGTTTCTGATACTGTTCCATCGTCACATAGCCCTGGCAAGGTGCTGTGCATTGTTTGATATGATAATTGAGACAGGCTCTTTCTTTCCCGATGTCTCTGGGGAGATTGCGATTACAGGTACGCAGCATAAAAATGGAATTAATCAAATCGATGGTTTCCCTCACCGCCTGTACATCCGTATAGGGACCAAAATATTTTGCCCTGTCCTTTTTCATTTCTCTTGTTACAAAGATCCTTGGATACTCGTCCTGAACGGTAACCTTAATATAAGGATATGTTTTATCATCCTTTAGCATGGTGTTGTATCTTGGATTATGTTCTTTAATTAAATTATTTTCTAAAACCAAAGCCTCTAATTCTGAATCCGTAATGATATATTCAAATCTGGCTATAAGGCTTACCATTTTCTGAATTTTTGGGCTTTTTGTTGTACTTTCGCGAAAATAAGAGCGTACTCTATTTCGCAAACTAATGGCTTTTCCCACATAGATGATTTGATCCCGCTGATCACGCATCAGGTAAACTCCCGGACTAGCTGGTAGCTTTTTTAGTTCCTCTTCAAAGTCAAACATGATTTTTTTTTAACCTCACATTCTGCCAAATTTAATAAAGGGGAAAAAGACAGAACAAGGGTGCACATTTGGCACCCTTATTTTGTCTTAATTCTGACTTCTTATATACGAATATCTGTGTCTTCATCCTCAGATACTATTTCTTTTTCTTCATCTGTTTGTTCTTCGATGACGACCTCTTCGATTGTTTCTTCTATGATAACTTCTTCTTGTTTTACTTCAACTTGGTCTACGGTTTTACTTTTATCTTCCTGAAGTCTAAGTTTAAGTTTTTCTGCAAAATCAAGTTTTTCATTATCTGAAAGAGCAGGTTTGGTAACCCCACTAAAAGTTCCTTTTGGAGTAATATCATTTGTTACTGCATCATCTGAAATTGACAATCTTACATCTGGCTCACGTTCTGGTTTTGCTGGATAAGAGAAACTTTTTTCTTTTTTTTCCTCTTCCACTGGTTCTGGTAGCCCTTTTTCTTTTCGAAAAATAGCCATGAATTCTTTTCCTGTAATGGTTTCTTTTTCAATCAGGTAATCCGCAATTTTATCCATGAGACCACGATTATCCTTCAGCAGGCGTTTCGCTTCACGATAACTGTCTTTTAATAATTTCATTACTTCAGAATCAATATCCGCCGCTGTAACATCTGCACAGTTTAATACACTTCTTCCATCTAAGTATTTGCTTTCTACGCTTTCTAATCCCATAAGTCCGAACTTTTTACTCATACCATACTGAGTAATCATTGCTCTTGCGATTCTGGTTGCCTTTTCAATATCGTTGGATGCACCCGTGGTAACCGTATCAAATACGATTTCCTCTGCAGCTCGTCCTGCAAGAAGTCCAACTAACATCGAGCGAAGTTCTGCTTCTGTATTTAAGAATTTTTCTTCTTCGGGAACATGCATTACATATCCTAAAGCACCCATGGTTCTTGGAACAATGGTGATTTTCTGAACTGGTTCGGAATTTTTTTGCAATGCACTCACTAAAGCATGACCAACTTCATGGTAAGAAACAATTTTTCGCTCTTCTTTACTCATGATACGATCTTTCTTTTCTTTTCCAACAAGAACCTGTTCTACAGCTTCGAATAAATCTTTTTGGTTAACATAATCTCTTCCATATTTAACAGCATTGATGGCTGCTTCGTTGATCATGTTTGCAAGGTCAGATCCAACAGCACCACTGGTAGCTAAAGCTATGGAATCCAAATCCACGCTATCATCCATAAGTACATCTTTTGCATGGACTCTTAGAATTTCCACACGTCCCTTTAAGTCCGGTTTATCTACAATGATACGTCTGTCAAAACGGCCTGGACGAAGTAGGGCTTTATCTAAAATTTCAGGTCTGTTAGTAGCACCTAAAATCAAAATACCCTTTGAGGTATCAAACCCATCCATTTCGGATAACAGCTGATTCAAGGTCTGTTCACGTTCTTCATTTCCACCGCCATACTTAGAATCTCTGCTACGGCCAATGGCATCTATTTCATCAATAAAAATAATACAAGGAGCATTTTTGGTAGCTTCTTTAAACAAATCACGAACTCTGGAAGCACCAACACCCACATACATTTCAATAAAGTCAGAACCGGTCAGAGAGAAAAATGGAACTTTCGCTTCTCCGGCAACTGCTTTTGCAAGCAAAGTTTTACCAGTTCCAGGAGGTCCAACTAATAGAGCTCCTTTTGGAAGCTTTGCACCAATTTTTGCATAGCGGCCTGGATTATGTAAGAAATCCACCACTTCCTGCAAGGATTCCTTGGCTTCATCTTCTCCGGCTACATCTTTAAAGGTAACTCCTGTTTCTTTTTGAACATATACTTTGGCATTACTTTTTCCAACGCCCATGGGACCGCCGCCTTTTCCCATTCTACGCATAATAAAACTTAGTAATAACCAAAAAAGTGCAATAGGAACAATATATGTTAAAATAAAGGAAATCAGGAAACTGGAATTATCCACCATTTCTTTATTCGTTGTTACTCCTTTATCAAGTAATCTTTGAGTTCGGGTATCATCTTCCAACAAACCAGTATAGTAAGTGATTTGCTCTGTCTGACCATAGATATTAACGGTGGTTTCTCCTTCTTTTTCCTTAGGGTAGATGGTAATCTTGTCACCATCGATTATAACGCTTTCAACCTCACCAGCATCTACCATTTGAATAAACTCATTATAGGATATTTCTTTGGAGGACTGTCCGGTCATAATTCTCATAAAATAGCTGACGCTTAATAAAATAACCAGTGCAGAAACCAAAAGCAATAGCAGATTGGTTTTTCTAGGTGGGGTTTGATTGGAGTTATCATTATTCCCTCCCCCTGGCTTTCCATTTTGTCCCCGATTATTACCAGGGCCTTCAAAATTATTCAAATTCTTATCATCCATACGAACTTTCCTCAATTCTGCTTCCTAAAATAAGAAGCAATTCTTTTTATACAAAAACTTTCTGAAAACTTATGCGTTTCATGGTTGCCATTATGCATTCCATCTATATATAATAGAAATAACTACAGGCATTTGTATCATATTGTCCATTATAGGGTTTGTAAAATCATAAATCAATATCTTAATTATGAAATAGACCTTTTAAGTATAAAAGAATTCTAAAAATAATTTAAATTAACAGTAGATTTTTTATAGGGGCTCGTTGTATAATACGAAAATGATTGTTTAAAAATAGAACTAAAAATCGCAGTAATTTAAGAGTGGAGGGAGATCTATGGGCGTTAAATATGTATTTGTAACAGGTGGTGTTGTTTCTGGCCTTGGTAAAGGAATCACCGCATCATCACTGGGCAGATTATTAAAAGCAAGGGGCTATAAAGTTACCATGCAGAAGTTTGATCCCTATATTAACATCGACCCAGGAACCATGAATCCCATCCAGCACGGAGAAGTATTTGTTACAGAAGACGGTATTGAAACGGACCTGGATCTTGGGCACTATGAACGGTTCATCGATGAAAATTTAGGAAAGAATGCCAATGTTACCACAGGTAAAATATATTGGTCAGTGTTACAAAAGGAAAGACGTGGTGATTATGGCGGAGGAACTGTTCAGGTAATTCCCCACATCACAAATGAAATAAAAAGTTGTTTTTATCACGAAGCAAATGAAAGTAGTGAGCAAACCATTGCTATTATTGAAGTTGGCGGTACTGTTGGTGATATTGAAAGCCAACCATTTTTAGAAGCAATTCGTCAGTTTCAGCATGAAATTGGAGAAAAAAATGCGGTGTTAATTCACGTAACCCTTATTCCTTATCTTCGCGCTTCTCAAGAAATGAAAACAAAACCTACTCAGGCGAGCGTTAAAGAATTACAGGGAATGGGTATCAAGCCTGACGTAATCGTATGTCGTAGTGAATATCCTTTGGAAAAAGGTATGAAAGAAAAAATTTCCTTGTTTTGTAATGTTCCTACAAGAAATGTACTTCAAAACTTAGATGTTGAATATCTTTATGAAGCACCACTTGCTATGGAAGAAGAACAGTTGGCACAGGTAGTTTGTGAATCTCTCAATATTCCATGTCCAGAACCAGATTTAAAAGACTGGTGTACCATGGTAGATGCTTTAAGACATCCAGTTAATAATGTAACCGTTGCTCTGGTAGGAAAATATGTACAGTTACATGATGCCTATATCAGCGTTGTGGAGTCTTTAAAACATGGTGGTATTTTTAACAAAACCACAGTACATGTAAAATGGGTGGACTCAGAAACAGTAACCGACGAAAATGTTGCTCAGATTCTGTCTGATGTAGATGGCATTTTAGTACCTGGTGGCTTTGGTGATCGAGGAATCGAAGGAAAAATTTGTGCTATCACTTACGCTCGTACCCACAAAGTTCCATTTTTAGGATTATGTCTTGGAATGCAATTATCCATCGTGGAATTTGCCCGTAACGTTGTTGGTTTATCCGATGCACACAGCATTGAATTAAATCCTGCTACTTCACACCCAGTCATTGCTCTGATGCCAGATCAAAATGGCGTAACAGACATTGGCGGAACCTTAAGACTTGGTTCTTACCCTTGTGTCCTTGATAAGACAAGCAAAGCCTTTGCTTTGTATGGAAAAGAAGTAATCGAAGAAAGACATCGCCACCGTTATGAAGTAAATAACGAATATCGCAATGTCCTCACTCAAAAAGGTATGATTTTATCTGGAATCTCACCAGATGGCAGAATCGTCGAAATGTGTGAACTCAAAGACCACCCATTCTTCGTTGCCACTCAGGCTCATCCAGAATTCAAATCCAGACCTAATAAACCCCATCCTCTCTTCAGAGGCTTCGTTGAAGCCTGCATACACCAGTAGACCAGGGGGACGGTTCTTCTGGTATAGTCTAGGTTTTCATAATTGTACCTCTATTGATACCAGTTAATCTTTGTAATTGTCTTGTAGAAATGCCTTCACTTTTTAAGATTTTAAGTAGGGCATTTCTTTTTTTTGCCTCAAATTGTGCTAAGGCCTTGGCTTCTTCGATGTCACAAAGTTCACAAATTCTTATTCTGGCTTCATGGTCTTTTATTTTCCCCGAATCTGGAATGTCCAAACATTGTTCCTCTTCAGTTTCTTGATGAAATGTTTGAAAACGCTCTCTTGCTCTTTTTTTATCCTCAGAAAAAACGCGCAACACAAAATCAGCATCCACAAAAAAATCGCGGGTGAAAAACTCGCCATAGCTGCTCCAAGGATATTCGCTTATATTTTTCGTAATTCCTGCTTTAAGGGGATTTTGATGAATGTATCTGAGAACTGTTAGAAAATATTTTTCGGTATTGACTGCTTCGCTTCGATATCGATCCTGAAATAAATGACCGTTTCGCTGGTATTTTTCGTTATACCAATGTACATATGTGACACCAATTCGCTTCATGACGACGGCTATTTTTTCTTCCTTTTCATGCAAAAGTAGGTGGACATGATTTCCCATAAGACAGTAGGCGTAGACTGCAACGTTAGTTTTAAGCTGGATCTCTTTTAAAATAGAAAGAAACTTCTTATAATCTTCTGGTTCTTCAAAAATAGATTGCTTGTTAATACCGCGCAACATGATGTGATAAACACCTGTTGCGCTTATTTCTCTTGATTTTCTCGACATGTGAACTCCTTATAGATGTGATTTGTTAGAGGCGATTAATAAGATGTGATGTAATTAAAAATTTATTCTTCTCCTTCTTCATACAGCATAGGCTGTACCGGAAGAACCGTCCCCATGGTATAGGGATAGAGGCTGAAGCCGTCGTCATTGGTGTTAGGTTGGAGGGTATAATGGTAGGCTGCCAGGATTGTGCTGGTTTCATCGTCGATGAGTTTACTTTCTACAATCAGGAGGCCGTCTTTATTTTCCATTGCAAGTGTTACAACGGAGGATATTGCCCCTAGTTCTCCGATTTTAAAATAGTAAGCATCTTCTTTGATTGCATAACGAACATAGTCTTTTGCGCCAGCTGGTATGAGGTGTTCAGAAACATCACCTGTATCTGGGTAAAGACTAGCAACCAATTTATTTAAAACACTGGATTTCACTTTAATTTCATCTTCCACGATTTGGTATCTTCTGCCCAAATCATCTTTTGCACTTTGAATCACATAGGTAAGGCTAATCCAGTATCCAACTTCATCCTCTGGTTCATATGGATTTCCTGTGTGATAAAAATATCCATTGAGTCCATGAAAAAGCGGTAGCATTTGACCCGCAACATAACTGGCATCACCAAAGGCATCTTCTCCAAATACCAAATCTACCATAATGCTTTCCAATAAACTATTTTCAATTTTCCCCATAACATAGAGGCTATAATTCACATCATCCACACTCCAGGAAACTACTCGATTTTGGTTGACCGTTGTATAGATGGAAAAATCAATTCCATTTAAATCCATATTGTAATAGGAATCTGTGAATTCTTCCGTTACCTGATCCAAATCGGCTCCTTCACAGCTGGTAGAAGCTCGATAAGAATATGAAATCCCATCATAAGAAAATTTAATCTCACCAATTGTATGATTAAGCATCGCAAATTCTAACTGGGTAGCATACGAGGGTACCGATATAGAAATCTGAAGTAAGTCTTTCAAGTCTTCTGTATCCTGAACCTTTACTTCATCATTTTCAAGTGTCCGCACCTGTTGATTTAAGGCGACGCTTTCTTCTTCTATTTTTTGTACCTCTTCTGATACCACTTCAACCTGTAATTTGCTTGACTTTTTTTCAGACTTGCATGCTATCAAACTTAAGCTGGAACAAATACAAACTCCTGCTACAAATATAATTTTTTTACTCACTGTTGTTACCTCTGTCAATTTCATGCCTTGTATCAAAAGTACCAATTTCGATTATATCATGACTCTTTAAATAAAAACAGTTTTTTTATCTATTTTGTACATCATTTTATTCTTACAAACACGTAGAACTGTGCATAAGTGTTAGTTGTATTTAAATATTCATTTATTGTGGCATCTTGCACAAGAATCTTAATCTCGGCCTGTGAGTTTTCAACAACAAAAGTTGCTTCTTCTTCTGTGAGTTCCCCATACTCCATGTCTAACTTTTCAAAACGTGTAAACAGTTCTTCTAAATCAAAACTAAGAATTTCTTGCATTTCATGGTCCTGCAAAATCAAACTATGATAGGACCCCTCGTTGTTTTGTGTTAGATAATACGTTTCATTCTGAATCAGAATGCCATTTGGAAAATAGAAATCAATCTTGTCCTCATTACTCCATGCCTGAAAAAATATATCATATCCACTTATTACCAATGGTTCCGTAAACCTGTGATATACATTGATGGAACTTGAGGATTCATATGTTTGTTCATAAGAAGCAAACCCAAACAAGGTTTCAAAATCACCATACAAATAAAAATCATCCGGCAGATACTCTAATTCAGCAAGCTTATCTATCTCATGCAGGTAAAAAATGCCTCGGGTAATTTTACTTTTATCCACCTCAGAAAGATTGAGATTCTGCTTGATTTCACCGTCCTCTAACATATCATTTTCTAATAAAACTGCTTCTAACTGCTGTTTCTGCCACCATCCACTTACGGTAAAGGCATCGATTGGAGGAATCATTGCAATCAAAAGAACCACAACTAAACATCCACCAATTAAATTGCTCTTTTTATAAGTAGAAAAACTCATAATAACACCACTGGCTAATGCAAATAAAGCAAATAAAATCACAAAATATCGATTATGATTTAAGCCCTTGCTATCGATCATTCGAATCGAGGCAAAAAGTTGAAATGAAACGATAACCAGTAGAACCTTTGGAAAAATCATACGAAACAGCCGTACTATGACATGTTCAATTTGAGCTGAAAGAAGATACAATACAATTACAACCGATGAAAAACTAATTAACAGAGGTTCTAGTAAATTATTGGTCCAAAACTCTCCAGTTAGATTTAACAAAATATATAAAATCAATATCACCATATAAACAGCCGTTAAGGGCAACAAGATAAAACAAATCAAACGTTCAAAAAATTTAGGAATCTGATTTATGATTTCAACTTCCTCTAAGGAATCTGTAGCTTTTCCATAAATAGGAAAGCGGGATAAAAAAAGCCAAGGTGCTAAAAAAACAAAAATAATCGCTGCTGCACTTGGATACCACTTACTATCGATGGGGACTATCAGATTATCAATGGCAGCTAAAATCAGTGCAAGACCTAAAAATAAAATACCTGTATAAAACAGAGCCTGAAAAAGTCCTTGAAATGCTATCAAAAAATTATCATGAAATTTATTTTTATGTGCAAGCACAGGAATCAATAAAAATAAGAAAAAGACCGCTGCCAGAAAAATCACACTTCTACTTCCCTGTATCAAATTAATCTGATGATCAGCAGGTAAAAGTAACAACGACACAACCAAGGTAAGTACGGATGCTCCCTGAAGAACAAAGCGAATCCATTTTCTGGAAAAAAATCGTTCAAAAGTCACCTGACAAAGTGCACTCACAAAAACAGCCAATAGGACGCTCAAAAAATAGCTCCCCTTCCATTCATCATCAAATATAGAGTATAGCAAAATCCCAGTTGCAAAAAATAAATAGATATAAGTGATAAAAAAACGCTCCATGGAGTCCTTTAAGCCCTTAAGTAAATGACGTATTTTTTCTCCTCTAACATGTGAAGTTCCTTCCTTCATAAAACAACACCATCCTTCCATAAAATAACAGTCGATATTTTAACCCGTGAAAATTAATGAATATTTTTGCAATAATTCCTTCAATTTAAACAAGATAATTCCTTTTATTAATAATCTACTTGCAAATTTAATTATTCTTGCAAGTTACAAAACCACTTATGAATAGAACAAAGAAATCGCAATTAGTAATTGCCCTGTAAAATAACCAATGGCCACCATGTATTTATACCAGGAAACAGACTTGTAGAATCTCCATAAGCCGAGAAAAATGTCAGAAGCAAAGAAAAGGAGAGCACCTACTGAAAAAAGTACGATGGAATAGTCAAAACTTTCCATCACATACAATTCATAACCTGCCTTCACTGCCATAAAAGTAACAAGGAAAGGATATATGGTAAGTAAAAAACCTTCTTTATGCAGATTCATCTCCAATCGATAGGTAACTTGCCAAATAATTGCTATTGCTACAGCTGCAAGCATTACTTCTTTTCCATCCGTACCTAATTTAAGATACATGGCAATGGTGTAAAAAAGCTGTGTCAGTGCAAAGAAAAACACACCTTTTAAAAATTTATTTCTATCATGTTTAATATATACCAAATAGTAATCACCAGCAATTGCTGCCAGTAAACCGATCAAAACAAACACAGAAAACAAGGTGAAGCCCTGATCTATCATACCCCATAAGCCCAGAGCACCAAATATCACAGAAAGGGCCAACTTATATTTTTTTGCCTTTAATATACTCCTCTTCTTTTCCACATACATATAAAGTGGTAATAACACAATTAAGTAAACTAGACCTATTCCCCAAACAATCATTTTTTCTCCGCCTTTCCTAATCTGATTTCATTATAGCAGAGTCTAAAAAAAAGAAACAGAGCTCTGTGATAATACACAGGTAAACTCTGTTTCTTCTATATTAA
>CANRGO010000038.1 GCA_947630125.1 uncultured Lachnospiraceae bacterium
TGAGGAGGCTCTTCCAAAACACTCATATCACGTATTCCGATTAAACTCATATGCAAGGTTCTTGGAATTGGTGTGGCTGTCAAGGTAAGCACATCTACACTGTCTTTCATTTTCTTGATTTTTTCCTTATGGGTAACGCCAAATCGTTGTTCTTCATCCACAATGAGCAAGCCTAAATCTTTAAATTTTAAATCCGATGACAAGACTCGATGTGTTCCTACCACAATATCTACTTGACCTTTCTTCAAGCCCTCCAAGGTTTTCTTTTGCTGGGAAGGAGTACGGAAACGACTCATCAATTCAATATTGACTGGAAAATCCTTCATACGTTGGACAAAGGTATTGTAATGTTGCTGGGCCAAAATGGTAGTCGGAACCAGGTATACCACCTGTTTCCCCTCCTGTACTGCCTTAAATGCAGCGCGAATAGCAACCTCTGTCTTTCCGTAGCCAACATCACCACAAATTAGGCGATCCATAATTTTGGAACTTTCCATATCCTTTTTGGTGGCTTCAATTGCTTCAAGCTGATCTCCTGTTTCTTCAAAGGGAAAAAGTTCTTCAAATTCTCTTTGCCAAACAGTATCCTTGCCAAAGACATAGCCTGCTGTCTCCTGTCGTTTTGCATAAAGTTCTACCAAATCTTTTGCTACTTCTGCAACAGCACTCTTTACTTTAGTTTTGGTGTTAATCCATTCTTTTCCACCCAACTTATTCAGTTTTGGTCTTTTCGCATCTGCAGAGGCATATTTTTGGATTACATGAAAACCGGTAGCCAGAATATACAGATTTCCACCATCCCGGTATTCGATTTTCATATAATCTTTGATCACTTTTTCAACTTCAACTTTTTCAATACCCTTATAAATTCCAAGACCGTGGTTTTCATGTACAACATAGTCCCCAACTTTTAGGTCTTGAAAATCATTGATTTTTTGTCCTTCATAGGTTTTCTTTTTCTTGGTCTTCTTTTCGATACCAAAAATATCACTTTCTGCAATTACAACGAACTTTATAAATGGATATTCGAAGCCCTTTTGCAGATTCCCAAAACAGGTCATAATTTCCCCAGCAATTAGTTCTCGATCCATATCCTCAGAATAGATGGCAGGCAAATCCAGATCCATCAAATCCTGAGCTAACCTCTGTGCCCTGGTTCTTGATGGGGACATTAATAATATTCGGTAACCATTTTTCTTATACTTTTCAAGATCCTTAACTAAGGCTTCAAAACTATGATTATAAGAAGCTATGGATTTGGTTACCACATCCACTAAGCGATCAGTTTTAACTAATTGCTGTCTGGTTTGAATACTTTGTAAGGTCAACAAGGCAAATTTCTGGACTTCTGCCAAAGTTTTATCCATGGATTGTAGCAGATTCATTTGTCCTGGAAGTACATAACCTTTTTCGCCTCTGTGGGACATGCTTTCTCGAAACTCCAGTTCCACTGCATCCCCATGTTCTTTGATTCTTGAGGGTTCATCAAAAATCAATAAGGTATTTGGATGACTAAAAAAGTTCAGAAATGTTTGTGTTTCTTTATAAAAGTAATGAATATAACTTTCCAGATTGGCATAAGATTTGAATTCCTCTACCTGTTCTTTTAGTTCTTTCATCTGGGTATGAATTCGATGTGCCTCTTCTGTTTTAAATAGTTTGCGAAGTTTTTCTTCCTGATTTTTGGCATCCTTTTCTATTCTTTGCAATCCTTCAAAAATACGATTCTCGTCTAAAATTATTTCTGTTGCAGGAAAGATTGTAATTTCTTTTTTGTTTTCTATGGATCGTTGAGTGGATAAATCAAAGGATCGAATGGAGTCCACATCATCTCCCCAAAGTTCGATTCGATAAGGATTTTCTTCTGTTAAATCAAAAATATCAATGATACCTCCACGTATGGAAAATTGTCCTTTTCCCTCTACCTGATAGGTCTTATCATATCCCATTGAGATTAATTTTAAAGCCAGCTTACTACTATCCACTGCTTTGTTTTTTGAAAATAAAATACAAGAATCCTTCATTACCTGAAGCGGAACCTGTGGTGTCATAAGTGCATGAAATGTAGTTACAATCGTTACATTTGGATCACTCAATATTCTTCGATAACACTTCATACGCTCAGTAATCAGTTGATTTCCATGAATATCTGCCTGATAAAATATCAGATCCTTTCCCGGAAACATCATGACATTTTTGTCATAAATTTTGTAATCCTCATAGATTTCTTTTACTCTTTGGTCGCTAAAAGTAACGATGATTTTACAAGAAAAACCATCGCTTAATCCATAGGCCATATGTAATTTTTGGGAGTCAGCACAGCCCGAAACCAAAACACTGCCTTTTTTATCCAGAAGAAGATGATGTACTTCTTCCATCTCCCCCATTTCCCATAAGGGTTTTGTAAGTACCTTCATGACTTGTTAAACCTTTCTTTAAAGGGTTTCCTGCTTTTTATTAAACTGATTCATAGCATTTTCTATTCCGTCTGTTACTATGGATTTCACTGCTTGATTCACTTGGATTACGGTTTCATCCATACGTTTCATTTCATCTTTTGAAAAATGTCCTAACACATAGTCAGCTAGATCATAACCTTTTGGTTTTTCTCCAACACCAATTTTTATTCGCTGAAAGGAATCATGTCCCAGATGACTGATGATATTTTTTAGACCATTATGTCCCCCAGCGCTGCCTTTTTTTCGAATGCGTAATTGACCTACATCCAAACTTATATCATCAAACAATACCAATAATTCTGTTTTTTCATCCACTTTAAAAAAATCAAGGGCAAGGCGAATACTCTCTCCGCTCAGATTCATATAGGTCTGCGGTTTCAGTAAGATTACTTTCTCACCTTCTATCATCCCTTTTCCAATTTTTGCTTTAAATTTTTTATCATCTACAGAAATGCCATAGGTTTCGGCTATATAATCAATGGCAGCAAACCCTATGTTATGTCTTGTGTTATCATATTCTTTTCCTAGATTACCCAGACCTGCAATTATATACATACTTTTTTACCTCAAAAATTCACGTATTCGTTCTCTTTTACTTTACGAAAAAAGTGCGGGGATGTCAATGACACCCCCGCTTGGTTTTTACACAGTTATGAGTTCAGACTACTGGGCAATTTCGTCTGGAACATCCATCGCTTTTTCGAATGCTTCCAAAATAATATTCTGGATGGATTCTCTGGTGGATGAATTAATTGGATGTGCAATATCCCTGTACTCCCCGTCTGTAGCTTTTTTGCTAGGCATTGCAATAAACAAGCCTTTTTCCCCGTCAATCACCTTGATATCGTGCACAACAAACTCGTCATCAATTGTAATCGATACTACTGCTTTCATTTTTCCTTCTTTTGCAATCTTGCGCACTCTTACGTCTGTAATCTTCACTCTTTTTTCCCCCTTTAGTTTGTGAATTACTTGAGTCCTTTTTTACACAAAAACCTTTTACAAAATAAACCTATCATTTTTTTCGACTACAATTTTTATACCATCATCTCCCTTATAATAGGAGTTTGCCCGGATGGTATCCCTACTTTCCACAATACAGTTTTCAATATGGGTATTATCGCCTATATATACATCATTTAAAATGATAGAGTTCTTGATATAACAGTTATTTCCAATAAATACTTTTTTGAAAACAATGGAATCTTCCACGGTTCCATTGATAATACTTCCACTGGACACCAAACTGTTTCTCACATTTGCACCAATATTATACTTCGCCGGAGGCAAATCGTCTACCTTAGAATATACATCTGGATACTGTCTGAAAAAATAATCCCGGATATCTTCTTTCAAAAAGTCCATATTGGTGGAAAAATAATCATCCACAGTTGCAATGTTTCGCCAGTATTCTTCTAACTTATAGCCATAAATTCTCTTCAAAGAACGATAGCGAATTAAAATATCTTTCACAAAATCATAACGCTCTTCCAGTGCTGACTTTTCAATCATTTCTATTAATTGTCTTCTACGAATTACATAAATTCCACAGGATACCAAATTCGATGTTGCAATAATTGGCTTCTCATCAAACTCTTCAATTCTGCTGTCTTCATTTAAAACAATCGTTCCAAATCGTTCCAGATTACTTCCTTCTGGAAATTCTTTGTATACCACTGTAATATCTGCCTTCTTCTCAATATGATATTCCAGAAGTTTGTTGTAGTCCATTTTGTAAACGCCATCACCTGAGGCAATTACAACATAAGGTTCATGACTATTTTTTAAAAAATCCAGATTCTGATAAATAGAATCAGCCGTGCCTCGATACCAGGAGCTGTTATCTGCAGTAACCGTTGGGGTAAATACATAAAGCCCACCTTGCTTTCTACCGAAATCCCACCATTTGGAAGAACTTAAATGTGAATTTAAGCTTCTGGAGTTATACTGTGTTAAAACGGCAACTCTTTGTATGTGAGAGTTACTCATATTACTCAGTACAAAATCAATACTTCGATAACTACCTGCAACTGGCATTGCGGAAATGGCTCTCTTCTGAGAAAGTTCCTTCATACGATGGTTATTACCACCTGCTAAAATAATTCCTAAAGCTCTCATGACCAGTCACCTGCCTTAATCAAAGATTTTCCACTTGGAAGTGATTGTTCTACATAATCTGCACTCACGGTTTCCCCAAAGATAACGGTATTCTTCCCAATGATAATATCATCAGGTATCTGTGATTTTTCTCCTACGGTCACTATCTCCTGTGCATAAATATGTGGAAATTCTTCGTTTTCAACAGGATCACCAACACCCATTTTCACCCGATCACCAATTACAGCATGTTCTGCTATAATTCCCTTATGAATTTCACAATCTTTTCCTATTACCACATGATTCATTATAATAGAATCACTAATCACTGTATTCTCACCTATGGTTACACCACAACCAATGACAGAATTATACACCTTTCCAAAGATGCTGGATCCTTCTCCGATAATACTCTTTTCTACCACACTGCTTTTTGAAACGTACTGAGGTGGAAGAATTTCGGACTTGGTATATATTTTCCAATATTCTTCATACAGGTTAAATTCAGGAACCAGATCAATTAGTTCCATATTTGCTTGCCAATAGGAATCTAAGGTACCTACATCTTTCCAGTAACCGTGAAATTCATAGGCATACATCGGACAATTGTTTTCATGGCAGAAAGGAATGACATGTTTACCAAAATCGAGTCCCGATTGATTTGCACCTTTAATCAATGCTTCTTTTAATTCTTTCCAGTTAAAAATATAGATACCCATAGAAGCAAGATTGCTTCTTGGATTTTGTGGTTTTTCTTCAAAATCCACAATTTTCTTATTATCATCTGTAATTAAAATTCCAAAACGCTTTGCTTCTTCAATTGGTACAGGCATAACGGCAATGGTAACTGCTGCATTATTCTTTTTATGAAAATCAAGCATTACTTCATAATCCATTTTATAGATATGGTCCCCAGAGAGAATCAATATATATTCTGGATTGTAGCCTTCCATATATTCAATATTTTGATAAATGGCATTTGCGGTTCCTGTGTACCAATCTGTGTTGCTGCTTTTTTCATAAGGTGGAAGAACGGTAACGCCTCCTACATTGCGATCCAAATCCCAAGGTATTCCAATCCCAATATGGGTATTTAGACGAAGGGGTTGGTACTGGGTAAGTACCCCAACGGTATCCACACCAGAGTTAATGCAATTGCTAAGGGGAAAATCAATAATACGGTACTTCCCACCAAATGCAACTGCTGGTTTTGCTACTCTGGAGGTTAAAACTCCAAGCCTGCTCCCTTGTCCCCCGGCAAGAAGCATTGCTATCATTTCCTTTTTAATCATGTAATCACCTCGTAATGAAATTATCGTTTCTGCCATCTTTGTTCTAGTAACACAAATTATAACACATATCCCGAAAACTGTGAATATCATTTGCGAAAATATTTTGTAAATTGCCATATTTTTCATCATTTGTTAGACAAATTGTACATCAGATTGATTTAACGATTAAACAATCACGCAATTAACTAAAGTAATTTAATTTTTCATACATAATTTTGGTAATTTTTTTAAGCTTTTTAAGCTAACTATACAAAAAAATATTATTTGTCTTTTTATAGAAGCTTGAGTATAATGAAGATTGCAATGAGCAAAAAGGAGCATATAACATGTATATCATAGATTTTAACAAACCGATTCATATCCATTTTATTGGGATTGGCGGAATAAGTATGAGCGGATTAGCAGAAATTCTGCAAAAAAGGGGGTTTGAAATTTCAGGCTCTGATGCAAAGAGCAGTGATTTAACAGATCATCTTTCACAAAATGGAATGGTTGTTTATATTGGTCAACGTTCTTCCAATATTAATGATACCATTGATCTTGTGGTTTACACTGCCGCTATCCATCCAGATAATCCAGAATATCAAGAAGCTATCAATAAAGAAATCCCTATGATTTCCAGAGCGGATTTACTAGGCCAGATTATGAAAAATTATCAGGTCCCAATCGCAGTGAGTGGAACTCATGGAAAAACCACGACAACTTCCATGATCAGTGAGATTTTTTTGGAAGCAGATTTAGATCCCACCTTAACCATTGGGGGAATACTGCCAGCCATTCAAGGTAATCTTCGGATTGGGGAAAGTGAATATTTTGTTACAGAAGCTTGCGAATATACCAACAGTTTTTTAAGCTTCTTCCCAAAAATAGCCATCATACTAAATGTAGAAGCAGATCACTTGGATTTTTTTAAGAATCTTGATGAAATTTTAGAATCTTTTCATCGCTTTGCCCTTTTGCTTCCCAAAGATGGCACATTAATTATCAACGGAGAAATCGAAGGCATTGAGAAAATAACAACAGGTCTTTCCTGTAACATTATAACCTTTGGAAACTCCAGTGACTTTGATTATTATCCTAGCCAGATTGAATATGACCAGAATGCCTGTGGACGCTATCTTTTAAATAGAAAGAATGGTAGTAGCCGAAGCATTCAATTGAGTGTAACGGGTGAACATAATATTATAAACTCCCTCAGTGCGCTTGCTCTTAGTGACCTTCTTCATATTGAAGACACCATCGTGGACTCTGCCCTCAAGCACTTTCATGGAACAGATCGTCGTTTTCAGTTAAAGGGAGAAATTGGAGGAATCACCATCATTGATGATTATGCTCATCATCCTACTGAAATCAGTGCAACCTTAAAAACTACAAGAAATTATCCACACAAAACTCTATGGTGTGTATTTCAGCCTCACACCTATACCAGAACCAAAGCCCTCTTAAAAGATTTTGCAAAGGCATTAACTCTCGCTGACAAAGTTGTCTTGTGTGATGTTTACGCAGCAAGAGAAACTGATACTCTTGGGGTAAATTCACAAACGCTTCTAACAGAACTGAAAACACTTGGTCAAGAGTGTTATTATTTTCCATCCTTTGATGAAATTGAAAATTTTTTATTAGAAAATTGTATCAACGGGGACCTGTTGATAACTATGGGGGCTGGAGACGTTGTAGAAATAGGGGAAAGCCTTCTTGGCATCTAGTTATCCACATTATCCACATTTTTATGAGGAAAATCTTCTCATAAAGTGTGGATATTTTTAATTTATTTACAAAAAATTACGCTATAAAAAAGCTACGAAAATAAGCTCTCTTAGATTTTTATGTCCGAAATATTACTCTTTTAAAAAATCTTATGCACACTTTCCACACTTTCCACATTTTCATGAAACCCAGTATTTATAAGGCTTCCCTAAGATTTCCCTTTTCTTTTTTTTTTTTGTTATGCTCTAATTTCCTTACTTTAAAGAATTTATAGAAACAGGAGATTTTCCATGAGCAGTCTAAAAATATACAAGGACAAAGACTCCGAAGCAACCGTAATATCCAATCATTTTATCGATGATTATATGAAGGATGCCAACGATGCACAATTAAAAGTTTATTTATACTTACTTCGTATGATGAGTGCCAATCGTGCAACCAGTATATCCGATATTGCGGATCTTTTTAATCACACAGAAAAAGATGTTATGAGAGCATTAAAGTATTGGGAAAAGACCCATCTTATTGCTCTCGATTTTGACGAGTCCAAAAATTTAAGTGGAATTCACCTGTTGGATCCAGACAAGAAGGAACCTGGCAAACAAGCTCCTTCCGCTAATGTGCTATCTTTTATTCAAAAAAATAACGCAGAAGAAGAGCAGGCAACCAAAAAAATTCCAGAAGTTACACGGGAAGCAGAAGTAGTCAAGGAGATCTTTGAACCAGAAATTGAGAAACCATCATACAACGCGGATCAACTGCGTGCATTCCAAAAAAATGATGAGATTTCAGAACTTTTATTTATCGCAGAACAGTATATGAACAAACCCTTAAGTAATCAGGATATGAAAACCATTTTGTTTTTTTATGACAAATTACAGTTCTCCTCTGATTTAATTGATTACCTGATTCAATATTGTGTTGAAAAGGAAAAACGGGATTTTCGTTATATCGAAAAAGTTGCTCTCGGCTGGCACAAAGAGGGTATCACCTCACCTAAGCAGGCTATGACCTACGCGAAAAAATATGACAAAAATATCAATACCATTATGAAGGCTCTTGGCAAAGCAAGCACACCAAGTCCAAAAGAACTGGAGTACATCACTCGCTGGACTAAGAGTTTTGGCTTTGCGCTGGATATTATTACAGAAGCTTGCGACAGGACAACTCTTGCAGTACAAAATCACCGCTTTGAATACTGCGATGTAATTCTTGAAAAATGGTATGAAAAACAGGTCAAAAATAAACAGGATATCAAAGCTCTGGATGAAAATTACAATCGTACAAAGCAGAGTCAAACTTCAACTACCAAAAATACCAACAATAAATTCAACCAGTTTGCAGCCAATGATTATGATTTTCAGGCTCTTGAAAAGGAAATTTTAAGCAACTGATAAAGGAGAATTCACGTGGCACTGACAAATATGCAGTATGACTCCATGATACGTTTATATGAAAGCAGACAAAATAAGAACCGACATATTCTGGATCAAAGATTTCAGGAAATCTATGATAAGATACCGGAATACCTGGTTGTGGACCAACAGATATCCAGCATTTCTGTTTTACAGGGGAAAAAATTGCTGATGGGTGATGAAACTGCGCTTACAGAATTAAAGGGTATTCTTTTTGATTTGAAAGATCAAAAAAAACAACTACTGATTGCTGCAGGCTACCCTGTTGATTATCTGGATCCTATTTATGACTGCAAGCTTTGTCAGGACAAAGGATACATTGAAGAAAAGAAATGTGTTTGTTTTAAACAACAAATGATTTCTCTTCTATATGAACAATCAAATATTCAGAATCTTCTGGAAATAGAGAATTTTAAAACCTTAAAGTATGACTATTATCAGGGCGATGATCTGAAATACTTTGAAAATGCCGTAAAACAGTGCAAAAACTTTGTAGAAAACTATAATAATGACTATCACAATTTATTTTTTTATGGTACAGTAGGTACGGGAAAATCCTTCCTTTCCAATTGCGTTGCAAAAGAATTGCTTGACAAAGGACATTCTGTGCTTTATTTTAGTGCTTGTCAGCTCTTTGATCAAATATCAAAATATTCTTTTGATTACAAGGAGAAGGATGAATTATCTCAGATTTATGACGATATTTATAACTGCGACCTGCTAATCATCGATGACCTGGGGACTGAACTTACGAATAATTTCGTTGCTTCCCAGTTATTTTCATGTTTGAACGAAAGACACATCCGAAAACATGGAACGATTATTTCCACAAACCTTTCTTTGGAGGAATTAAGGAATCGATATTCAGACCGTATTTTTTCAAGAATAACCAGCAATTATCAATTGTGTAAGTTATCTGGAAGTGATATCCGTATACAAAAGAAGCGATTAATGAACAGAAAGTGAGGTTTTTTCATGGTTAAGCGTGAAGAAATAAGAAATTTAGAAACGATTCCCGTTGGTTCACTTGGGATGATTCCTCTGGAAGGTTGCAGACCTTTAGGAGAGAAAATCGATCAGTACCTTGTTCAGTGGAGACGCAACAGAGAAAACGAGCATAAAGAAAGCTTAACCTTCTCCGGATACCAGCGCGATTCTTACATTTTAGGTGCGAAAGTCCCACGTTTTGGTACAGGCGAAGCAAAAGGTGTCATCACCGAATCTGTTCGTGGTACGGATTTATACTTACTAGTAGATGTAGTAAATTATAGTTTAACTTACTCTCTTGCTGGTAAAAAGAATCATATGTCTCCAGATGATCATTATCAGGACTTAAAAAGAATTATTGCTGCTGTTGGTGGAAAAGCTCGTAGAATTACTGTTATTATGCCTTTCCTTTATGAAAGCAGACAACATAAACGTAGCACAAGAGAATCCTTAGACTGTGCAATTGCACTTCAGGAACTTGTAAAAATGGGCGTTGACAATATCATCACCTTTGATGCACATGACCCTAGAGTTCAAAATGCAATCCCTCTACACGGCTTTGAAACAATACAGCCAGCTTATCAGTTCATCAAAGGCTTACTTCGCAATGTGAAGGGCTTGAACCTGGATGCGGATAACATGATGGTCATCAGCCCCGATGAAGGCGGCATGGGAAGAGCAATTTATATTGCCAACGTTATGGGCCTTGACATGGGTATGTTTTATAAGAGAAGAGATTATACAACCATTATCAATGGTCGCAATCCTATCGTTGCACATGAATTTTTAGGCACGGATGTTGAAGGCAAAGATATGATTATCATTGACGATATGATTTCCTCTGGAGAAAGTGCAATAGAAGTTGCTACCGAATTAAAAAAACGTAAAGCTGGCAAAATCTTTATCTGTGCAACCTTTGGTTTATTTACCAATGGACTGGAAAAAATTGATAAAGCTTACGAAGAAGGTTTGTTTGACAAAATTCTTACCACAAACCTTATTTATCAGACCCCAGAACTTTTACAGCGTGAATGGTACATTGATTGTGATATGAGTAAATATATTGCATATTTAATTGATACCTTAAATCATGATACTTCCATAAGCGAACTATTAAATCCAAGCGAACGTATACAAAGCATCGTTTCTTTATACAAGCAAGGAAAATACTAGTAAAAAAAGGTTGTCCAATTTTTGGACAACCTTTTTTTATTCTATGATCGTTATAATTTCTTCTATTGATTCTATCACATAAACAAGTGGTACACAGATATTCTGATACTGCCCTTCTCCCTCTGGCCAGTATCTTCCATAATTCATAGCCACCAGATTCCCATAATAATCAAAAATGCCTGATCCAGAAGCCCCCGGCTTTGATTCTAAAGTTGTTATGGTGTAAGTTTGCGGCAGACTTGGAATTTGAGCAAACTCTTGTGTAAAAAGTCCCTGATCAAAAAAATCTTCTTCTTCCTGATATTCTACCGCCATAAACACATCGGCATCTTGAATAATGCGACGCATAACGGTTTCATCTATACTAGCCTCACGAAGTGATAACAATCGTGGATCAGATAATTGCTCTGTACTTACCCTTAATAAGGCTACATCATAAAAATCATCACGACCCACAAATTCACCTATCACTGGCGAAAAATCATCAAAAAAGACCTGACAATATTCCAGCATATGTTGTGCTACATGATAGTTTGTAACCACATAAATATAATTCTCATCAATCTCATAGATAAATCCACTTCCATTGGTTCGAAACTTACTATCATATAAGTGAACGATGGATTTTTTTGCTATGCGCACTGCTTTGTCCAGATCTTTCTCCTTGTTAGAATGTCCTTTGAAATAATCAAAGGAAAGCGCAATATCAAGTTGGCTTTTTTCTTCAGAAACCTGAACTAAATTTGAAAAAACTACATTACTCTCAATTTTATTTGTCTCGCGCAAAAGAGTTTCGTACTCTATTGGTATCATAATATCTTCTTTGGAAACTTCCACTAAATCCGGATTCGCATTTTGCATATGCAAAAACAAAATCAGACCAGCCTCAGCCAGCAACACATATACACTAAATACAGTTGCAATGAAACACATTTCCAGAAGTGGAACCTTCTCATCTGGAAAGAAAAAATCATGAATTCGTTTTCTCATGGTATACTCATTTCTTTTTCAATCTTCAATTTCATATGGTACAATACTTTTCTATAAATTTCATCAGAAATTTTCTAAAATATGCATTTTTATTTTTAAGTTGACATCTATCAGTAAACTGTATAGAATTACTAATAGCAAAGAACTACCACAATTCCATAACAAAGAAAAGACAATGATAAGGAGTATTAAAAGTCATAAGGTTATAAGAGAGCTGCCGGTTGGTGTGAGGCAGTACCGAAAACTTCCAACTCGCCTTTAAGTTCTTCTGGTGAAAGTAAGTAGTCAGAAGCGGTTTTCCCGTTACAGAAAGTTCAAGTGCAGACTTACGGTCTGAATTAGAGTGGTACCGCGAATGATTTATCATCCGTCTCTTGTTATTACAAGAGGCGGTTTTTTTATTGGAACTTGTGAATGCAACAAACATATGAAAGGTACGATTACAATGATGAAAATGATGTATCAGGCTCAACTAATTGAGAAAAAATGGCAAAAAATCTGGGATGATGAAAAAGCATTTCAGGTAGCAAACGATTATACAAAACCAAAGTTTTATGCCTTGGTAGAATTTCCTTATCCATCTGGACAGGGTTTGCATGTTGGTCATCCAAGACCTTATACTGCTCTTGATATTGTAGCAAGAAAACGAAGAATGCAGGGCTATAATGTACTTTACCCAATGGGTTGGGATGCTTTTGGACTTCCAACAGAGAATTATGCCATTCAAAACAAAATTCATCCAAAAATTGTTACAAAAACGAATGTGGCCCGTTTTAAAGAACAACTTCACTCTCTCGGCTACTCCTTCGACTGGGAGCGAGAAGTTAACACCACAGATCCAGCTTATTTTAAATGGACTCAATGGATTTTCTTAAAATTATTCAAAGAAGACCTTGCTTATAAAAAAGAAATGCCTATTAACTGGTGTACTTCCTGTAAAGTAGGTCTTGCTAACGAAGAAGTTGTAAACGGAGTATGTGAACGTTGTAATAGCGAAGTTGTTCGTAAAGTAAAAAGTCAATGGATGTTAAAAATTACAGAGTATGCTGACAAATTGCTGGATGGTTTGGATGATGTAGATTATGTTGAAAAAGTAAAAGTTTCTCAGAAAAACTGGATTGGCCGTTCTCAAGGAGCGGAAGTAGATTTCACTTTAAAAGGAATGGATGAAACCTTACGTGTATACACCACCAGACCTGATACATTATTTGGTGCAACCTACATGGTATTATCTCCAGAACACCCTCTTCTTGATACCTATAAAGACAAAATAGAAAACTGGCAGGAAATCTTAGACTACAGAGAAAATGCCTCCAAAAAATCTGATTTTGAACGTACTGAGCTAGCAAAGGATAAAACTGGTGTTTGCGTGAAAGGAATTTCCGCTATCAACCCTGTAACCAACTTAGAGATTCCAGTATGGATTTCCGATTATGTATTGATGTCCTATGGAACAGGAGCAATTATGGCCGTTCCTGCTCACGACGAAAGAGACTGGGAATTTGCAAAAAAATTCGAGCTTCCTATTATCGAAGTGGTGCAAGGCGGAAATGTACAGGAAGAAGCTTTTACTGACACTGCTACTGGTATTTTAGTAAATTCTGGTTTCTTAAATGGACTGGAAGTAAGTGATGCCAAAGAGAAAATTATTTCTTTCTTAGAGGAAAAAAATATCGGAACTAAGAAAACAAACTTTAAATTACGTGACTGGGTATTTTCCAGACAACGCTACTGGGGTGAGCCAATTCCTATTGTAAAATGCGAAGCTTGTGGCTATGTTGCACTTCCAGAAAGCGAACTTCCATTAGAGCTTCCAGAAGTGGAAAGCTATATGCCAACAGACGATGGCGAATCTCCAATTGCAGCGATCACTGACTGGGTAAAAACAACCTGTCCTTGCTGTGGAGGCCCTGCTGAAAGAGAAACGGATACCATGCCTCAATGGGCTGGTTCTTCCTGGTACTTCCTGCGTTATACAGATCCTACCAACGAAAATGCGTTGGCTAGTCAGGAAGCATTAAAATACTGGTTGCCTGTTGATTGGTATAATGGTGGTATGGAACACACAACCCTGCATTTACTTTACTCCAGATTCTGGCATAAATTCTTATATGATCAAAACGTCGTACCTACAAGTGAACCTTATCAGAAGAGAACCTCTCACGGTATGATCCTTGGTGAAAACAATGAGAAAATGTCCAAATCCAGAGGAAATGTAGTAAATCCAGATGAAATTGTGCAGGAATTTGGTGCAGATACATTAAGAACCTATGAAATGTTTATTGGTGCATTTGAATTAAGCGCAGCATGGAGCAATGATGGTGTAAAAGGTTGCAGACGTTTCTTAGACCGCGTGTGGAAACTTCAGGAAATTTTAGTAGATGGTGACACTTACTCAAAAGAGATGGAAACCAAGATGCATCAGACGATTAAAAAAGTAAGTCAGGATTTTGAAAGCTTAAAATACAACACTGCAATTGCTGCCATGATGGCTTTGATTAATGAATTCCATAAGCAAGCAAAAATCAATCGTGCAGAAATGAAAACTTTCCTCACTTTATTAAATCCGGTTGCTCCACATATGACAGAAGAGTTATGGGAAGAATTAGGCTTTGAAGGTCGTCTTTACAATGGTATCTGGCCTGCCTATGAAGAAGAAAAAACCATTGAAGATACCATTGAAATTGCTGTACAGGTAAATGGAAAAACAAAGGCAACCATTCAAATAGATAAGGATGCCACAAAAGAAACTGCTATAGAGGCTGGTAAAGCTGCCGTAAGTGAAAAGTTAACAGGAGCTATCGTAAAAGAAATTTATGTTCCAGGAAGAATTGTTAACATTGTAATAAAATAAAAATTTGATACAAAAAGAAAGGAACTGTTATCTTGACAGTTCCTTTTTTCATGCTATACTAATAAAGTTCTAATGATAGAACAAATCACGTCAGTTCGTAACCTTCCTGACGAAGGGAAAATAAATCCCTTAAACCAAAACTAAAGGAGAAAAAAATGAAAAACAAACAAGTATTATTTCTAACCCAGGCAGCACTCATTGCTGCTCTTTATGTTGTGCTGACCTTTTTTGCAAATTCACTAGGTCTTGCGAACAACGCCATTCAGATTCGCTTCTCGGAAGCTCTGACCATCCTACCCTTTTTTACCCCTGCTGCTATACCTGGTTTATTTGTAGGCTGTCTTTTAAGCAATCTACTAACTGGTTGTATGCCAATGGATGTAATCTTTGGTAGTCTTGCTACTCTTTTGGGAGCACTTGGAACATATTCTCTCAGAAAATTCAAGTGGCTTGCCCCTGTACCCCCAATTGTAGCAAATACTTTAATTGTTCCTTTTATACTGGCTTATGTTTATCAGTTTGAAGGAAGTATTCCTTACTTTATGTTAACTGTTGGAATTGGTGAAATACTATCCTGTGGTGTGCTTGGTATGATTTTACTTTTTAGCCTGCAACCTTACAGAAACAAAATATTTAAATACCAAAGTTATTGAAATAACTGTTGAAGTTTGAAAAGGGAGATTTCCACCACTGGCTGGAAGTCTTCTTTTTTTATGTATTCCACAAGACTCTTGTAAAGCCATTTTGCTTCCGCTCGTTCCATTAATTCTGGAAGCATCGACGTACAAACCAAAAGTTTCCCAGTTCCAACTTTCATTTCATAAAGCAGACCCAAATTATGGTTACGTTCAAAATTATCGATCGTTCTGACAATTGGGGTAATATTTAGGTCATCTAAAATAGTAGACCTGGATTGCGTTACAATTGAAAACCATTGTGGAGTAGAATAATAGTCACTAGGGAACAACTCAAGGGCCTTATGCTGATCATCAATAAGTAAACCTAAGGTTCCCACTGGTATTTTGCGTTTCACGCTTTCAGAAATGGAACGAAACATTGGATAACACCAGAAATCTGTAGCATAGGTTCCCTCAATTGAATATTTCTGTTCTTCCATTCCAGGAAAATAAAGAACTTTTTTCCCTTCTTTCAGAGCATTTTCCACCAGTTTAAAATTAGAACTTATTAAATAGTCTGTTTCAACATCTCTGGTTTCTTCTTTAATTTGGACTTCTTTTGGATAAACCCACAAAATATAACTTTTTTCAAGTTTTTCCTGTTCCATAGTAAAACTTATACGAATTCGACTAGGTGAGCTTATTTCTGGGATATGGAAAGAAACAGTTCCCAAGGAAAATAATCCCTGTCCCGTGATTTCCTCATAATTTAGTTTCTTTTCTTCCAAAAGTTGGTAAACTCCATTGTTTTCGAGGTACATAAGCGTTTTCACTACTCCCGATGCAATACTTTCCGGTTTAAAATGGCTAATTCTGATTTCAGATAAAAACTCATCTCCTGATTCATAAACAAAACCTGAAAAATTAGGAAGCAGAACCTGGTCAGAGCAAAAAGATTTCCACTGTTTCTGACTAATAGTACCCTTATTTTCCATAAAGGCATCAAGAACACCAACCAAAGCAGTTCCTTGTCCCGAAAAATCCTGTAAGTCTAAGAGCTGAAAGCCTGACAATAGACTGCTGTTAAATGCACTTTCCAATTCTCTTTGATAACAGTCTGCTGCCAATTTTCCTGAAGCCATAAAACAGGCCTTCCAGGATTCAAACAAGCCTTTTTCTTCTAGCCTTTTTTGAAAGGTTTCCAAGTTTCTTGCTTTTAAAACACCAGTATATTTTTTTACTTCATCATAGTTTGGAGCAGTCTCATATTGTCCAATTTCATGGCTAATAACTGGTACATTCGGAAGAATTACTTCCTCTTCCTGTTCCACCACCACCTTCTTTACTCCTGTTCCGTATTGAATTTCAATTTCATCCCCAATTTTTGCACTTCCAAGAAGTTCTGTGTTTTCAGGTAAAATCACCTGATCATAATCTACCATGGTACTTGGTGCATCCATCTGCACATGCCCCTGAGGAGCATCACACATGGCATAAGAACCTCTAAATAGGCGATGTTTAGAAAATCGAACTCCACAGAAAAAATCATCCTGCTCTAAAACAGAAGGAACAAACTGATGATTGTTGGATCCTTGGGTGTAAAAATGACGTGCATCACTTTTTTTAAAGTCTCCCATAATTTTATTAATTGCTTCTTTACTTCCCCATAACTCATTCCCCATGCTAAAGGCAAAAAAGGAAGGATAATTTCCAAACTCTTTCAAAATGCGAAAACCTTCTTCTACTAAAAAAACGCGTTCGTCATGATTATAGTATTCCTGTCCTTCTTCTGCAATCGTTCCCCAAAAAGGAAGTTCAGGCTCCATATAAATGCCTAATAAATCAGCAGCAAGAAAGGCTGCTTTTGGTGGACAGCAGGTGTGAAAGCGATAATGATTCATGCCATAATCCTTTGCAATTTTTAAAACCTTTAGCCATCCTTCTACATCCATAGGTGCATATCCAGTCAGCGGAAAAATTAAACCATCATGTTTTCCTCTTAAGAATATTTTTCGTCCATTTACTTTTAAATCCAGTCCCTCTTTGGAAAATTCACGAAATCCAAACTGTTCTGTTCTTTCATGACACAAACAATCGTTAGAATATAACTTGAGTGTCAATTTATACAGATTGAGACTATATTCATCCCAATCCATATAACTATCTGTCAAATCATAGGTTAAGGTTTGCTTTGTGAAAGCTTCCTCAACTTGCATCGTAAAAGTTTCAAATTTCTGTTCTTTTAGAACCTGCAATTGAAGCTTATAATCCTTCTGTCCGATCTGTTCTTCGTTTGAAAGTCTGAATAATTCTATCGTAGCCCTTAGTTGATATTCTCCTGGAAGGAGGTTCTCAAAATCACAGCAAACCTGAATATTCTTCATTTCTCTGGATGGATAAATCTGACAAGTCTTGATTCTGCCTTTGCGACTTTTCTCTAATAGAATTTCACCTAGTATTCCATTCCAATTGGTTTGTGTGTCTGGACTCGTCATGTGTCCTCCACGAGTTTTATATTCCGTATTATCCACCATCACTGTGATTTTATTTAGCCCTGCTGTTAAAAATTTTGTTATATCATATTCATGTGATGTGCATAGGCTTTCCTTTTTACCAACCTTAACAGCATTTACCCATACATGGGTAATTCTGCTTCGCTCCATAGAAAAAACATAAGAAGCTTCTGAATCTATCTTCTGTAGATTTACTTCTTTTGTATACCAGGCATATCCTTCAAACAAAAAAGGATCTGTGAGACAACCAAGTTCAATGGTCTGCTGTTCCTCTCCTTTTTTTGCCTCTGAGGTTGTGGTAGGTAAGGTAATGGTATCTTCAAAATCCTTTAAATACCACTGTTCACTCAATCCTTGTTTCTCTTTATCCAAACAAAACTTCCAAGATCCTGCTAAATTCATCATCCCCATAAGTCTCCTTTTCCTATAAAATAAAATTGACTCTTATTAATCACTTAATAAGAGTCAATTGTTTATCGTAATACATTTTATAATAAGATATCGAAAGTAGCAACCTTACTTTTTATAGGTTTTTCATGTTTTATTTATACAAGATTTTCAGGATTTAAACATTCCAATTCCTTCACAACAAAACGTCCATCTTTACGGATGAGCACATCATCGAAATAAATTTCTCCACCACCATATTCTGGTCTCTGAATCAGAACCAAATCCCAATGAATCACTGATTTATTGCCATTTGGTGCTTCATCATAACTGCTGCCAGGAGTAAAATGAATAGAACCACATATTTTTTCATCAAAAAGCGTATCCTTCATTGGATCTAATACATATGGATTTACCCCAATTGCAAATTCTCCAATATATCTTGCACCTTCATCAGAGTCCAAAACAGCATTGATTTTCTCTGTATGGTTGGCAACTGCTTTTACTATTTTACCTTTTTCAAAGGTAAAGGATATATTTTCATAACTATTACCCATGTAAACAGAAGGGGTATTGTATGTGATAATTCCCTCCACGCTATCTTTTACAGGTGCTGTAAATACTTCTCCATCCGGTATATTCATGGTTCCCGCACAAGGAATAACGGGTATATCTTTAATGGAAAAACGTAAGTCACAACCAGGCCCTACGATGCGAACTTTATCTGTCTTTTCCATATAAGAAACCAGATTCTCCATTGCTTTTCCCATTTTTGAATAATCCAGATTACACACCTGATAATAAAAGTTTTCAAACGCTTCTGTACTCATATTGGATAACTGGGCCATAGATGCATTTGGATAACGTAAAACAACCCATCTGGTTTTTGGAACTCGTACTTTTCCATGAACAGGTTCATTATACAACTCATTGTACAATCTCATATGTTCACTATCTACATCTGAATATTCAGACACATTTTCAGAGCCTCTAATTGCGATATAGCAATCCATCTTAGACATTTCCAGTACATCAACCTGAGCCATAATTTCCAGCTGCTCTTTGGAACATTCCAAAAGAATTTCTCGTTGAATTTTTGCATTTACAAACTTAGGGAAAGGCAGCCCTCCAACTTTATATACCTCTTTAATAATACATCTTGCTAAATCTACTGTATCCTGTCCAAAAAAGTGAATCATCACTTTCTCTCCTGGCTGTACTTTACAAGAGTAATGAACTAAACCCTTTGCTAGTTGTTCCATTCTTTGATCCATCGTCTCATTCCTTACCTTTCTATTTGATATAGGTTATAAAATGATTACCATTTGCTTCAAAAAAAGCTTTAGAATCATTCATTCCCTTTTTATATACTTCCCCTTTTATGGGGTCCATAATAACTATATTTAACTCATTAAAACCTACAATCAGAACTGCCGTTTTATCCTCTAAAATAGCCAGGACTGGGATTTCCCGATTAATATAATAAAGCACAGAATCCAGACTACAACCTTTAAGATCCAACACAGAAACCTCCGGTAAGTATTCGCTCAAACAGGTAAAGGCAGTAAATCCTAAGGTTCTGTAATCTTCCAGATTTCTTGATATTCCTTCAAATTTCAACATTTCTTCCATACACACAACTAAACTGTCCTTACTTTCTGTTACAGCCCTAGCCTGAAATGCCATAATCTGATTTTTTATCATTCGATTCCCTTTAATCCAAACATAATCACCTTTTTCATTGACTACCACCGCAGAATTTTCATCTGCTTTTTGAATCGCAGTAGCTTCTTTGGAATAGATGCCAATAACACGTCCTCGTTTATAAACATAATATCTTGACTCTTCTTGCTGCCCAAAATCAATGGTTGTTTCTCTTCCACCTTCAAACAGTACTTCCTTCGGAGTCAGAATTTTAGTTGTAGTTGCTTTTTTATCTTGTTTCATAAGGATTCTGGCAATTTTCTGATAACCCTCAACCGATATAATCTCCAGCTTATTTTGCTGTTGAATCTGCTCTTCCATAGTAAGAATTTGATCATCTGTTGTCGCTTCGTACCCTTCTTCCATATTCGCTTTTACTACTCTAGAAAGACGAAGCATGTTCTCTTCTTTGATACAGGCAGTAACATAAATATCTGTTTCTTCATAGGTTTTTAGAATTTCGCCAGCCTCATTTTGAATCCTTAACTGATACATGGGAAACTGAACGACTCCTGTATTATCTGTGTAAATATCTGTAATCTTTGCCAGTCCATAAATAAGATCTTCACCCATAAATCCAAGAGGTGCAATGACGGTTCCTTGCTCTGCATTTATCAGGCTTTGCTTCTTCGTACTTAGGTTCATCAATGTCAACTGACTACTGTTATACTCACTACCTTGTTCCTGCCACACGATCATCTTATTTTCATCGGAAATTTGATAAGTTCCATCACGAAAACCTTCCGCGATCACTTCATAGGTCTTATCCAAAATATTTACTGCATAAAAATTATTTTCTATAATAAAATAGAAAATCTGATCTGTACTGATGTAACTTAACTGTTGCATTTCCTTTTCCAGAATAGCATAAGGTTTTTCATAGGGTATAAAAATCTGTTCCTCTGTTGTGTTGAGAAGTGCATTATATATTCCAATTTGAATTCCAACTTCACCCTGATGTTTTCCTCTGTTCATATACCCAAATAGCAGATACGTAATATTCCCGGTTTCATCCACTTTAAGAATACGAATATCATGTTCTTGATAGATATTCCTTAAATCTGTGTCATGATCTCTATAAAAACCATATACATGAACCAAGTGATTGGTATTTAAATGATAACTATATAAATTTCCCTGATTCACAAAGGCAAAGACATCTCCTGTTTCATTTTCAACCAATTCCGTGGAAGGATCAATCATTCCCAAGGTTATTCGATTCTCCAAAATTGCAATCTGATTTTCATTTAAGAGTTCATTCATGGATCGTTCATATTCTAGCAAATAGGTTCTGTCTTTTGTATAGCGAATGCGATAGTATTCTTCCACTTGATATAGATGAAGAATATCTCCATCCTGAACACGCAAAATATAATGTACGACGAAGGAACCCGTATCTTTACCAATCTCTTTCACGTCAATGACAGGAGTAGACAATCGCTCTGGTTCCAAGTCACCCCAGGTTACCTGTTTGAGGCTACTGT
>CANRGO010000039.1 GCA_947630125.1 uncultured Lachnospiraceae bacterium
TACTTTTTGTCCTGATTTATTGGTTTTTATTGATAATTTGCTGGAGTTTGTTTCTTTTTGTCCGCTTGCTTGGATCTACCGTAGCCACCTGTATATTGTAATTCACTCTTTGGGGAATTAGATCTCAATGTTAATTTGTTACTTCTTGGTACAGAATTTCGTTCCTTTTCGTTACTTTTTGTCCTGATTTATTAGTTTTTGTTGATTATTTGCTGGAGTTTGTTTCTTTTTATCCACTTGCTATGCAGTTTCCAAGTTATGTCAACATGTATTTCATTTGAGAATACGAAATTTTGACCATTTTTACGGACGAAATATGATAAGTAAGATTTTCGTCCGTAATTTTCTCGTCTTTTTAGGCTATATATGGCTTGTGAAATTAATAAATCCAATAATTCTTGAATTATGTCATCCATTTTGTGTGTTTTATAGGAATTTTCGTATTTTTTTACGGACGAAATTTCAAATATTCTAATTTTATCCGTAAATCACCTCGAAAATTAAGATTTTACGGCGTAATACACAAAGAAAACTCCACCGAAACACCACTAACACTCCAACCTCAAATCAATTTCTACTGATTACCCTTAATAAATGCATCGATCTCGTTTGCTGTCATTTGCCATTGAAGATTTTTTGTGATGGATGCTTGTCCATCACCTTCTTGTTCACCGTAATCACCAAATCCTCCATGGTTCGCTCCATTAAGAATCACATATTCTGTCTCTGCAGGCGCAAAGGTTTTATTTTCCTCATATGCATCCCAATTAAGTACTCGATCCTCTGAACCTACTATACTGATAACATCAAGATTTTCTGAGGAAATATCATAAGCGGCATAAGCTCCAAGAAAGATAATTCCTTCTAAATCACTGGGATTTTTCATTGCATAAGAAGATGCCATGGCTCCACCCAGAGAGTGACCAGCTAGATACCATGTTTGAATCTGATCTTCCTCCTGAATTATTTCTTGTGCTCTGTCACTTCCAAAAACCGCAAGATTTCCTGGCATCTGACATAGATAACAAGTATATCCTAAGGAAACTAATTCTTCCAGGATAGGAATATAGGCTGTGTACTCAACTTTTCCACCTGGGTAAAAAATAATCCCAATTTTATTGTCCTTCTCTAAAGGAGAAAGTTTGATCATGCGATTTCTTTCTTCCATTTGAACTCTAGAGTTAATCTGGTAGTCCTGAAACGATTTGCCGGCACGATAATAGTCAGCCAGATAGATTTCAATGATTACAGCAAATATTAAAATGATTCCAGTTAAAATGCCCATCCCAATGGCAATTTTCTGTTTCCATGTCTTTTTTTTTTGGTTCATAAAGTTTCCACACTTTTCCTTTTACTTATTGATCGTCTAATCTTCTACATCCATCATTTGAATATAACATTCTTTACAGACAGCACGATATTGCTCATTTCCACCAATTACAACCTGAGGACCACGTTTAATCATCTTACCATGTTGATCAAAGCGGGCATTTAAGGTTGCTTTTCTACCACATTTACATACTGTTTTTATTTCTTGTATGCTTTCCGCAAGCTCCACAAGTCGCTTACTTCCTGGAAACATTTTTGTCTGGAAATCTTTTAAAAGTCCAAAGCACATCACAGGTTTTTGAACAGAGATACGCCAAAGCTGGTCAATCTGTTCTTCTGAGCAAAACTGTGCTTCATCCACTAAGATAACATCAGTTTCTGGCTGATTTTTAACCAATTGAATCAAATCACAGTTTTCGTCAAACAAGATACAATCCGATTCAATTCCGATTCTGGATTTTACCACAGCTTCTCTTGTATCAATGGAGGGCTTTAATAATAAAACTTTTAAATTCTGTTCTTCATAATTGTATTTGATCATCAATAGATTCGCCGATTTTGAACTATTCATACAACCATATCTAAAATATAACTTTCCCATATTCACACTCCATTTATAAGTTTAGTATTTTTTTTCTTGTAATTTTCTGTGTAATCCTTCTGTCATCAGAATTAAAAAGATACAGAAAAGAACCAGAAAATAAGGATAAAATCCTAAGGAACCCTGATCGGCAACTAAACCAAACAAGGGTGGCATAAAGGTGGTTCCCACATAGGCAGCTGCCATTTGTATACCCATAATTGACTGTGATACTTCTCTACCAAAATTGACGGGCGTTTCATGAAGCATACTTGGATAAATAGGTGCACAACCAATTCCTATTAAAAAGAAACCTACTAGCAAAAATATGGATGGAAGTGGGAACAAGAATACCAAAATTCCTACCAGAACCATCCCCTGTCCCATGCGGATTAATTGTTGATTTGAAAATTTTGCAGAAGCAAAACCACTCATAAATCTGCCTAATGTAATTCCAAGATAGAAAAATGCAATCCAGCTGGCTGCAGTCTCTGGCACAATTCCCTTTTCCTTAACCAGATAGGTTGCTCCCCAAAGACCTGTGGTCGCTTCTAAGGCACAATATGCAAAAAAGCCAAGCAATGCCATTTTTGATCCCTTCATTTGGAGAAGTTTTGAAACTTTGAGGGTATGGTGAACTTGCGCTTCTTCTGCGGATTGTTGTTGCGCCTTTTTCCAAATGGGCAAAGTAAACAACAGAATACCAAAGAGTGTAGCTTGCAGTAGGGAAATCGTCAAATATCCCTGATTCCAGGTAAAACCTTGTAGTAACACGTAACCCATAATGTAAGGACCAAGCGTTGCTCCAACTCCCCAAAAACTATGTAGCCAGTTCATATGTTTCGCTTTATAATGAAGGGCTACAAAATTATTCAGTGCTGTATCCACACTTCCTGCACCAAGTCCGTAAGGAATGGTCCATATTAAAAGCATAGGAAAACTTTCTGAAAGTGCAAATCCTACAAGTCCTAAGGCCGTCATTCCGACGCTGACTACTAAGACAAGACCGGTTCCAAATTTTCGAATGATAGATCCACTAAAAAAGCTGGATAAAATAGTTCCTCCAGCAATTGCCATAGACAAAATACCTGCATAAGAAACAGGAACCTTTAAATCCTGGTGCATCAATGGCCAGGACGCACCTAACAAAGAGTCTGGTAATCCCAGACTAATGAAGGACAGATAGATTAAAACCAACAAAATGGATAGCATGTTTTCTCTCCTTATCCTTTGATTTCTTCCAGATATAAAATACCTTCCATGGAAGCCATGCGACTGATAAATTCATTATGACTGCAACGTTTTTTTAGATCAATTTCCAGTTGCAAAGCTACATCACTTTCCCCTATGACTTTTTCTTTTTTTCGCTCCATAGAGGCAATTTCATAACCCATGTCAGTCAGATAGCGAAGAGTTCTTTTCACTCCATCTGCTTTCTCCACTACCAGATATAAAGAAATCAATCTGTTATTGGCTTCCTGATAACGGCTGATTTTTTGTAAAATAACAATGGTAAACACAATCAAAAGAAATGCAACGGAACTAATCCAGATCATTCCAGTACCAAGTGCAATGCCAAGGGTTGCGGTAACCCACAGTCCAGCAGCTGTGGTAAGTCCACGTATATGATTACGATTGGTTACCATAATGGTTCCAACCCCTAAAAATCCGATTCCGCTCATGACTCCCGCTGGAATACGGCTTGCATCCACTGCCTGATCCGTTAAAACAGCTAAATGTACATTGGTTATGGTAGCAAGAGCTGCTCCAAGACAAACCAGCGCAAAAGTTCGAAGGCCTGCGGCATGTCCTTTGGATGCTCTCTCCATCCCAACGATTCCGCCAAATATTGTGGCAAGTACCAAACGAAGTAGAATGGAAAGGGTATTGTATTCTTCTAAATATCTTGCTAATTCTATTATTTTCACATAGTTCACAACCTTTCTTATTCTATTTTAGAGGATATTCCTGTGAGTCTTTCACTTTCTTCAAATAGACGAATTGCATCACTTCTATTTTTTGCTGCTTTGGATGTTTTGCTTATTTCACACTGATATAAATATGCGCCTGTAACGCGGTTCATCTCATAAGCAGTTGCTGCATAAACACTTGTTGCTGCTCCCTGCTCTGGAGTAAGAAAAAAAGGTTTCAGACTTGTTACTAATTTTTTACCAAACTGTGTATCTCGATTCACTCCCATATCCGTTGCTACTGCTCCAGGATAAACTGCATTTACAGTAATTTCATATGGTTTTAGGCGTTGCGCAAGTTCTCTTGTAAATAAGATATTTGCCAGTTTGCTTTGACCATAAGCTTTCATCACATGATAGTTTTTCTTTAACTGCAAATCTTCAAAATGAATTTTTCCAATTTTGTGCGCACCAGAAGAAACATTAATAATACGGGATTTTTTTGGCATCATCTTAACTAGTGCTAAAGTTAGATAAAAATGTCCCAAGTGATTTACCCCAAACTGACGCTCAAATCCATCTACGGTTTCCTGGCGATCTAAAGAGATAAATCCTGCATTGTTAATCAGAATATCTAAATGGTCAAATTTTGCTTGAAATTCCTCTACAAAGGTTTGAATTGAGGAAAGGTCAGCCAAATCACAAAGCATTAAATGAAGCTGTCCTTCATAGTCTGCTTGCATTTCTTGAAGAGCTGCTTTTCCACGTTCTTCACTTCTTGCCATTAATACAACTATGGCATCTTCTCGGTTCAAAAGAGAAGCCGTTGCTTTTCCAATTCCACTGCTGGCACCTGTTACAAGAACCACTTTATTTTTGATGTCTACTTTTTCATATTGATAGCTCTTCATCTTGCTCCTCCTTGTGAATAAACGTTGATACTTTATCTTATCACAAGCCAAATAAAATCACTAGGTGGATTTTTTAGTTTGAATTCCTTCTATTGTATGTTAAAATACTCTTTGAATTTTAGTAAACAACAGGAGGCAAACCCTATGAACTGTCTGGATTATCCCTTTGACCCAGCCTATCTTATGAAGAAGAAAAAGAGTATCCGACGAGAACTGATATGTACCAGAAGAACCGTCCCCCTGGTTCCCATGGTTAAGAAGGTTGCTGTTTTGGGTGGCTCTACAACAAGAGAAATTCTGGATTTATTGGATCTTTTTTTGTTGAATCATGAGATAGAGGCAGAGTTTTATGAATCAGAGTATAATCAGTTTTATCAGGAGGCTGGATTTGATAATCCTGCTCTGAAAGCCTTTGGTCCTGACGTGATTATTTTACATACTTCTTATTGTAATTTACAGGTTTTTCCGGAGTTACAGGATAATGAAAAAGCAGTGGAGGATTTGCTTTCTCAAACCTTTGAGCATTACCGGAAACTTTGGGACAACTTAATCCAAACGTATCATTGTCCGATTATCATCAATAACTTTGAACTACCACCATTTCGACTGTTGGGAAATCAGGATGCAGTTCATTCTGCTGGAAGGGTTTCTTTTATTAATCGCTTAAACCAGTTGATTGAAGGGTATTGCTCAAAAACACCCTCCCTATACTTACATGATTTACATTATCTTTCTGCAAGTTATGGTCTGAAGGAATGGCATGATGCAAAAAGTTATCATTTATATAAATATGCCTGTAGCATTCCTGCTCTAGCGGAATGGGCTTTTAGTTATTCGAAAATCATCAAAAGCTTATTTGGAAAAAACAAAAAGGCTCTGGTTCTGGATTTGGACAACACCCTATGGGGTGGAGTCATTGGGGATGACGGACAAGAAGGAATCGAACTTGGTCCAGAAACATCCATGGGACAGGTATACAGTGATTTTCAGCGGTATATAAAGCTTCATAAATCCTTGGGAATCTTGTTAAATGTAAACTCCAAAAATCAATTGGAAAATGCGATACTTGGACTTACACATCCAGATGCTATTTTAAAACCAGAGGATTTTATCGTGATAAAAGCCAATTGGGATTCCAAAGACCAGAATATTTTATCCATTGCAAATGAACTAAATATCTTACCAGAAAGTCTTGTTTTTGTGGATGATAATCCAGCAGAACGTCACATGGTAAGAAGTCAGCTTCCCTTTGTTGCTGTTCCTGAGGTTACTGATATCGAAGATTTTATACGTATCCTGGATCAGTCTGGCTTTTTTGAAATTACCAGCCTTTCCGCCGATGATCAGAATCGAACACAGATGTATCAGACCAATCAGGCAAGAAAAAATGCAGAAGGTAATTTTCAAAACTATGAAGAGTACTTAACTTCCCTGGATATGGTGGCGGAAATCAAAGCCTTTGAACCACTATATTACAGCCGTATTTCTCAGCTTTGTAACAAAAGTAACCAATTCAATTTAACCACAAAGCGCTACACCTTTGAAGAAATACAGCAGATGGCTGAAAATCCTAAGTTTATAACTCTCTCTGGTAAACTACAGGATAAATTTGGTGACAATGGATTGGTTTCTATGATTGTTGCAGCACCAAACGAAGAAATGAATAAAGAATCTAACATTCTTGATATTCATCTTTGGCTTATGAGCTGTCGTGTTCTGAAACGTGACATGGAATTTGCCATGATGGATGCCCTAATTTTAGAAGCAAAAAGAAGACAGTATCAGGGGATTCGTGGGTATTATTGTCCAACTGCAAAGAATGCCATGGTGGCAGATTTTTACGAAAGAATGGGCTTTACTTTAGAAGAAAAAACAAGTGATGGCAATAGCCGTTGGTTTTTTGATCTAAGCCCTGAATATAAGGAACAAAATCATGTAATAACAATACAATAATGGACTTGTGTAAACACACAGATAGGAGATTTTATGACAAGAGATGAAATTTTTAAAGGATTAAACGAAGTATTTCAGGATGTTTTTGATGACAGTACCTTGGAAGTAGAAGAAGAAACCACTGCAAATGATGTGGATGGCTGGGATAGTTTTGCACATATTACCCTGATTGTTTCCGTAGAAAAAAAATTCGGCGTGAAATTTAGCATGGGACAGGTTTCCAGTATGAAAAATGTTGGAACCATGGCTTCTATTTTATTAGAAAAATTAGCTTAATAAACCATTTCATAAGAAAAAAATAATCGAGGTATCCTATGCTTTTTAACTCACAGATTTTTATTTTTCTGTTTCTACCCATATGCCTGTTAGGTTGGTATTTCCTAAATCATCTGCATTTTCGAAAAAGTGCGATGATATTTTTAACCGGAATGTCCTTATTCTTTTATGGGTTTTACAATCCTTCCTACTTAATACTCATATTAGGTAGTATTGGATTTAACTATGTACTTAGTTTTCTCATATTAAAAACCAAGAAAACCATAAGCAGCAATATCTGGATGACTCTTGGAGTCAGCGGAAATTTACTTTTTCTTGGGTACTATAAATATTTTGATTTCTTTATTGAAAACACAAATTTTATATTCAAAACTGATTTTGCCCTACAGCACATTATACTGCCACTGGGCATCAGTTTTTTTACCCTACAGCAGGTTTCTTATATCATCGATCGCTGTTGGGAAACTGCACCTCACTATACATTGGTGGACTATATGGCCTTTGTCACCTTTTTTCCTCAATTAATCGCTGGCCCTATCGTACTTCATTCAGAATTAATTCCTCAATTTCAAATGGAGGAAAAAAGAAAATTCCAGCTTTCTTCTTTTGTAGATGGCTGTATTTATTTCAGCCTTGGTCTTGGGAAAAAAGTTTTGATTGCAGATGTATTTGCCATTTTGGTAAATGAGGGCTTTGAGAAGATTTACTATATTGATACCCCCGCTGCCTGGCTAATGGCTCTGTGTTATCTGATTGAATTATATTTTGATTTTAGCGGATACTGCGATATGGCTGTAGGACTTGGTAAGATGTTTGGCTTTGATTTACCTCAGAACTTTAAGTCTCCATTGAAAGCTCATTCTGTTCAGGATTTCTGGCAGAGATGGCACTTTACCCTGACACGTTTTCTTACCACCTATTTATATACACCTCTGACCATAATGGGAATCAGAAAAAACAAACGTAAACTTTTCACTTACCTGACACCTATGCTGGTATTTTTAATCAGTGGATTTTGGCACGGTGCCAGTTGGACCTTTGTTATCTGGGGAGCTTTTCAGGGACTTGGCATTCTTTGGTCTCAGCGAAAAAAATGGAAGTTGAAAAAAAGTGGGATTACATGGTTTGGCACTTTTGTATTTGCTATTATTTCCAACGCCATCTTTCGAAGTGAAACCATCGATAACATGTTGCGTATGTTAAAAGCGATGTTTGTGCCACATGTTACTGGCTTCTCCTTTGAGCTGGCATCCTCCTTATCTGAGGTTCCAGAATTTTATATGATTACCCGCGTGATGGAAATTTTAAATCCAAATCTAATGGACTTTTTATATTTACTGTTGCTTAGTTGCTTACTATTGATTTCCGCTCTAATTTTAAAAGGAAAAAATGCAGCTGAAATCCTTTCCTATCGCCAGGATAAAGGATATACTTTTTTATTTGCTGCACAAATTGCAGTAATTTTTTCCTGGTCAGTACTCTCTTTAAACCAGGTAAGCACCTTTTTATATTTTAATTTTTAATCAAAGCAAAAAGAAAGAATGGCTGACAAATGAATCGTAAATTTATAAAACACCTAATTCTGATTAGTATCTCTTGTTTACTTTTGGCTTCCCTTTTGGTCATTCTGTTTGACCCATTTTATATGTACCATAAACCACTTCCCTTTTTAAAAGCAGTTTTGGAAGAACGGGATTATGAAGTCATGGGAACCCTTCGAAACTTTGAATATGACAGTGTAATTCTTGGAACATCTGTGGCAGAAAATTATAACAATCACTGGTTTGATGAAGCTTTTCAGGTTACCAGTGTGAAAGCGATGCGTGCCAGTGGTCGTAATTCGGATTTGCTTTTTTATCTGGAAGAAGCATACAGACACCAGGAAATCAGTCACGTCTTCTATAGTATTGACTTATTTTCTATTTTCCAACCAACCACTCATACCTTTGAGGAAGAGGATTACTATTACCTGATTAATAATACCCCCTTCGATGATTTTAAATATCTCTGGAATAAAGATATCTTATTGAAAAAAATACCGCTACAACTGGCCTATAGCTTCTTTTTGGACTATGATGAAGGGGAGTCTTACAATTGGTATCAGGAAAAAACTTTTTCCAGGGAAGCAATGATGACTCATTATTTTCCACTTTCCTCCTTTGCACCTATGCAGGAGGCTAGTGAGATTGATCCAGTTGTCATGGAAAATATCTTAGCCTTAAAAGATATGATCCTTGAGCATCCGGAAACTGAGTTTCAATTGTTTTTTCCTCCCTCTTCTATCCTATGGTGGGATAATGAGTATCGAAGCGGAACCCTGGAGATTAAGTTAGAAGCAATTCGCTTATTCGTTACAGAGTTAGCACCTCTCAACAATGTGAGTATTTATTATTATCAAAATGAAGATAGTCTCATGAAAAATCTGGACTTATATATGGATTCCGTTCATTTTAATCAAACAGTTAATAAAACCCTTGTGGAAAAAATAAAAGAAAAACAGGGCCTCATCAAAAAAGAACTTCTTGATGAAACCCTGACAGACTTACTAAATTCTACACGTGAAATGGTGACTAATTATGCCACCAAAGAAATACTGCAAGATTATCCTACTGCAGTAACTCCCTAATCTTTTGAGCCAGTTTTCTGGCTGCCTTTTCATGAGTAACAACGGTTGGATGATAGGCGGTTACATAGCCATCTTCCAGCAGTTGTTCATCAAATTTCATGGTCCAAATGAATGGATCCCCGGTCTTTGTCTGATATTCTTTCACAGCTTCTTCCACAAACGGAAATAATCTACCACCCATAATTCCTAGGGTACAAAGAATCTTTGCCTTTGGATTATTGCTTCGAATTGTCTGAAGGAACTCTGCATATTTTTTTTGAAACTCTTCCTGTTTTACTTTTTCCTCCTGGCAATACGAGTCATCATTGGTTCCTAGATTCACCACCACTACCTGAGGTTGAAACTTACTAAAATCCCAAGACACTTTGGCTAGCTCAAGCTGATTACATGGCTTTGCATAGGAAAATCCAACTTTTTCGTAATAACTGGGCACCAGTTGATGTACTTGCTTGATGCCAGAATCTGTATACCCTGATATAATTCCATACCCACTAAAGGATACCATACTATAGTCTGCATCTAATAAGTTTGCTGTTTGATAAGCATAGGCCTTCATAACATCTTCTGTCTTTGTCTCAAACTCAGTTTCTGCTTCCTCTAAATCAATTCCATATCCACAGGTAATCGAATCTCCAATAAATTCAATTTGAAGCTCTTTTGCTGGTAATGACTGAATCTCGGCATCTTCATCAAGCACTAACTTTTTAATTCCCATGGTCGACATGGCACATTCTGATAATTTGATGATTCTTACATCCGCTTCCAGCTCTTTGTCACCATCAAACAGAACAAAGGTCTTCTCTGGCTGTTCTAAAATTTGATCTACTACTCTTTTTTCATTTAGAAAGATAGCAAATCTGGCTTTCCCCTCGGTTACTTCTCCCTGAGTTGTATTGTCGCCAGCCATTACAATCTTTAATTCTTTCGCTTTCACATGAAATCCTATCCCACTTCCACTTAAGCCGCACCATAGAATATCTTCAAAACAAACCGTTCTTCCTATGATTTTTACCTTTGATTCGAAATCAGTTCCAGTTATGTTCATCATGTATACCAATTACTCCTTTTACTATATTTCATTGTTCTTTCTTGCTATAAGGCTAAACTTTATTGTATGATACAGTTATATACACTACAAAATCACAACCACTTATGAGGTATTTCCCATGAAAAAGTTCGTTCCATATTTTATTCTCCTGATGGTAGCCATGATTTTCATCGGCTGTCAGAAAACAGATATAAATACCCTGTTCAAGCGTACCATGACCTTTGAAAACAAGGACTTTACCATAGAACTTCCCAATCGATTTCAATTTGCCACCCATGAATCCTATGATTATTTATATCAGAATTTGCAACACAGTTTAATGTTTATGGCTAATCATCAGATTCTAAATGAAGAGGTCCTTATCGAAAACTATGTTGAACAAGACTATCTGAAAAAACTTCTGGATGAAGCCAATTTGCATGGCGCTACTCTAACAGAACAAGAACATGGACTCTCCTACCTTGAATTTGAATCTCAAATTGGAGGTAAGACCTATCAGTTTATCTTGTTCGTATCCCTTCAAAAAGAAACACTCTGGGCCTTTCAATTTAGCTGCCTAAAAAAGGATTATCCAATCTGCAAAGATGCCTTTTTAAAATATGCCTCATCCATACAATTTAAGAATTAGCAATATCCTCAAGTACTGTTAAAACGTTTTGCTCCCGTCTAGCATATTGGGAATAAAAATCCTCATCTTTCTCATATGGGTTAACATAAAATTCCTGCAACACAAACAGATTGATTTTTTTGGTCAAGGAATCATCCTTTTTCTGTTCCATAATTTCCTGGGTTTTCTTTTGTAACATATGCCAGGAACGAATGAACTCCTCATAGGAAGCAATCGCTTCAATACCTAACCATTTCTTTACCTTTACCTTGGTTTTGTGTTCCATTGGACACTCATGAACTTGTAAAAAATAATGAAAATCATCTTGTTCATAAATTCTTCCCAGTGGAAAGAGCCTGCAAAATCCAGGCCTTATCGAATGAATACTACATCTTTTATTCTCATCCAGAAAACTACAACAATCTTTTTCAGGGTCCATTTTAAGATTTGGTAAAATCAAGCCATCCACTACATGTAATTCTAAGTTGTTTTCTAATAGTTCCTCAAAACTTCTCCCAAGATAGGTAGTAAGTTCATACAAATCCTTGGGATCTAATAGAATGCTTTCTCCCATACCTTCACAGCAAAAAGAACAATCTTTACAGTCATGGCATCCTGCTTTTACCAGGTCATTTGCTTTATATAGTCTTCCATCTGATATTTCTTCTATTGAGATTTGACGTTTCATAGATTCAATCCTTTATGCTCCTCACAACCAAGCATCAGATTCAGACATTGAATCGCAGCACCTGAGGCTCCTTTTCCAAGATTGTCAAATTGTGCATGTAAAACAATTCTATCTTTATTTCCTGTTACAAAGATTTTCAAACCGTCCCAGCCACTGCAGCTAATTCCGCTAAGCATGTTAGAACTTACCGCTTCTGCTCCAAAAGGCATCACTTGAATAAAAGGTTCTTTTTTATAATAAGACTCTATATATTGATGCAAACCTTCTGCATCATATGCGGAATTCAGCAAATGAGTATAGAGGGGCACGGAAACCAGCATACCACTATAATAGTCAGCTACAATAGGTGAAAATAAAGGTTCTCTGAATAATCCACTAACCTGCTTCATTTCAGCCACATGCTTATGCTGTTGAGAAAGAGCATATTCTCTTGGTGCATCATATTCCACAGAACGATTGTCACTTTCATATTCTGCAATCATCCCCTTGCCACCACCACTATAGCCAGTAATTGAAAAGGCTGAAACCGGGTACTCAGGGCTGATAACCTGACCTGCTACCAGTGGATATACCAGAGATGCAAATCCTGTAGCATGACAACCAGGAACTGAGATTCTTTTCCCTTCTTTTATATTTATACGATGTTGTTCAGACAATTCTGGAAAACCATAAGCCCAGTCTGATCTGGTTCGATGAGCGGTAGAGGGATCAATAATTCTAACATGATCTGATTCAATCATAGAAACCGCTTCAATAGAAGCTGCGTCTGGGAGGCAAAGAAAGGTAATATCGGATTCGTTGATTAATCGCTTTCTTTCTTTTGCATCCTTTCTTAACTCAGGATCTATGGTAAGAACCTGAATATCTTCCCGATTTTCAAATCGTTCGTGTATCCGAAGTCCTGTGGTTCCTTCACTTCCATCGATAAAAACTTTTGTCTGCATGGTTTTCCTCCTATTAGTCAAACTTTTTGTTTAATTCTTCATATTATAAAGCAAGAAACATGAAATATCTATAGAAACAAGAAAAAAGCAGTGAAGAAATCCCATTTCTAGGATTTCTTCAACTGCTGTATCATGATTTGTGGAATTGCCATCAGAGGTAATTGCTTTTCAACACCTCCAATTTCATAGGCTGTTTTTGGCATACCATACACCACAGAGGTTTTTTCATCCTGTCCTAATGTGATGGCACCTTTTCTTCTCATGCTCAAGATTCCCTTTGCACCATCATAACCCATACCGGTTAATATGACACCCATGGCATTTTTTACGAAACGGAAACTTCTTTTCCATTAAATTAAATTTTCGGAAAATTACTTCTTGTTTTAAATCTCCTCGAATCTCCCACTCATCTTCTGTCAGTCTTGTAAAGTACCGACTTTTCCACAAAGGGGGGAGAGGCATCACTTCCTCATTACTATAGATACCTTCCATTGCTGTAAGCAGGGCCTTATTCGATAAATCTGTAGCAAGAATTTTTTTATCCCAAATTCCAGCTTCCTGTTCAAAGAAATCATGAAGTATCATGGCCAGTGTATAGGGCTCTTCCCCTGTAGAACTTGCTGCACACCAGAATTCTCTTTTCATCCTTAAAATTGATTCCATAATTTTCTTTGATGTATTCTGCAAATTGTTGAAATTCCTTATTGGTAATCTCAATCATAATACCCTCGATTTCTTAATATTTCCCAAAATCCTGATCACTGAGAATTATTTTTTTTCCTTTTTTAGAGACACCTGCTTTTTCACCCGCTGGTTTCTTCTTTGGTTCTTCTCTACGTTCTCCGTAGGTTGACTGCATGCCTTTTTTAAGTTTAAACTTGCTCACCTGTTCTTCTAACAGAACAGCCTGGCTAGCCAGTTCTTCACTTGCTGCTGCACTTTCTTCCGAGGTTGCCGAGTTAGTCTGCACTACGGTGGATACTTGCATAATGCCTTGATTAATCTGCTCAATACCTAGTGCCTGCTCACTGGCCATACTAATATGGAACATGACATCGTTTAGTTTTTCCGTCATCTTTTGGAAGGCAGCTGCCAAAAGTCCGATTTCATCCTTGGAACTGGAATTAATCTCTACATCCAGATACCCATCAGCCACTTTTTCAGCAACTCTTACCATATGTACCACAGGTTTGCTAATCATTCTGGATAGTAAAAATCCAAGCAAAATAGCAATCACAACTGCTGCCACAACAATCAGCGTTACTGTTAAAATGGTACGGTTCGCATCTGCAGAATAGGTAATTGCCAATTCTTTTCCAGTATCGCTTTTTAAATTAAATAACAGATCAACTTCAGCTAAAACTGCTTTTATAACTTCTGCACTAGAATCTGCAAATAGAATTTTCTTTGCGTCTTCCATATCACCTTTCAGAGCACTTTCAACGATTTTATCTTCCAAACTGTAATATTCACTGAGAGCAGTATCCAACCGTTGAGAGGATTGTCTACCTTCTTCTGTCTGAAGAGTTTCATTAAAAATCAACCAGTAAGTTGGTTATCCCGTTGTTCCTGATCCAGTTCTGACAGCAAAGTCAAATCCACCATCCCTACCATACCATTGATAGGGGTTCTGATTTCATGACTCATGTTCGCTAAAAATTCACTTTTCGCCCGATTAGCTGCTTCTGCTGTTTCTTTTGTAGCGATCAATTTCATTTCATATTTTTTCATGGTAGTAATATCCGTTGCCATTACAACCACATAATCTTTATACGGGCTGTAGACTGTTACAGATAGCCAGACATCATAATCATACGCATAGAAATCTTCCAAATGGACGCTTTCTCCAATGACTAAGGAGCCCGCATAGCGAATAATATAATCTCGTACCATTTGCTCATTACTAGGAAACAGCTCAGTAAGGTATTTCCCCTGTAAATGTTCCCTCTTAATATGTAAAAGATCAGCAAATGCCTGGTTGGCTTCGATTACCTCTACCTCAATAGGTACTTGATTCTCATCATAACGTTTCACTCGTGCTTCCATTTTACAAGTTGCCTCATATTTTGAAGCTTCATTTCTCATTAAAATGTATTTTTCAAGGTCTTCTGGATGCATATTCTGATAGGTGCCTTCTCCCATAGCTGCTTCAAAGGATCGACCTGTAAAATCTGTCCATACGTTGTTTACATAATTACATTTAAAGTCTCGGTCCATCATCCAGGCAAGGGAGGGTAGTTGGTTTAAAATATTGTCATTATCCATAATAGGAGCCACACTAACACGAAACCATCTCTGTTCGGTTATTTTCTTCCCTTTTCCATGTTTTCTTGTAAAGGAGAGTTTGCTTTCTATGTTAGCGGTTGCCTCTCGTTTTTTTGCGGAACGAAAAATCGCATCAAATAGTGCACAGAAAGTACCATCGTTATCTACACATTGGAAAACTTCTATAATATTTTTACCCCTAAGTTGCTCTTTGCTCTCCCCTAGAAGAAGCAGAAAGGCATCATTAATCTGAGCAATATTAGACTGACAATCGATGGTAACCATGGGAATTGGTGCAAAATAAAAGATGGTTTTAAAATTATTACGCTCATTCATATGGGCGATTTCCAGGCTTTTTAGTTTGGTAATATCCCGAATAATGATGACTGCACCTATGATTTCATTTTTTTGATCCTTGATTGGCGAAAGTGTGGCTGAGATATATTTTTTTAAGTTCTTGTTGCTTCGAAAGATAGTATTATGCTCAAAGCCTGCTGTTTCACCTTTCATCAGCACTTTTTCCATGGTATTATTATTAATCAAATTTTGCATTGTTTACACCTGCCTAACCGCATTTACCATTACTGTAACTGCATAAGTCCATTTACGTCTAAAATCAGACTAATGGTTCCATTTCCAAGAAGCGTACAACCAGCCAATCCATGATTTTTTTTATTCTTAACCAGGTATTCCGGCAAACTTTTTACCACCACTTGCTGTTGTCCTAAAAGTTCATCTGCAAATACACTGACTTTTTTTCCATCCTGTTCCAAAATGACCATGATACCTTCTGTAAATTCCTGTACCGTTGTTTCCACATGAAACTTATCATGAAGTCTGAGAATCGGGTAGCACTGACCCCTGATCATAAGCATTTCATTTCCATCTGGATCACAAATCAAATCTGATTCTTTTGGTCGTAAAGATTCTTGAATGGCAATAATCGGAACTGTGTAACAGGAAGAGCCTACTTTTATATTCATGCCATCGATGATTGCCAGGGTCAGTGGTATTTTTATAATGATTTCTGTTCCCTTTTCAGGTAAACTATCTACGGATAGTGTTCCTCCAATGGCCTCTATATTTTTTGCCACCACGTCCATTCCAACACCACGCCCTGAGAATTCGGTAACTTTTTCCTTGGTTGAAAAGCCTGGTAGAAAAATCAGAAAGAGCTGAGCAATCTATCTTTTTTGGTTTCTTTTCACGTAAAAAATAAAAGATATCCTCCATGGTATGAGCAAGGGTAGCTACTTCATGGAACATCATCATAGCGGAAGAACCCTTAACTGTATGCATGATTCGAAAGATCTCATTGATGGCAGATTCTGAAAAATCTCGTTCCTCTTCACCACTTAAAATCAGATGCTCCAATTGTTCAATCATCTGGCTGGTTTCAAAAATATACATATCTAGCATCGGTTCGTTTGTAAACTATACTGACATACTTTTTCGCTCCTGCATATCTCCACAATCCATTAAAAAAGACCAAAAAAGGCCGTTTTCCTTTTTGGGAAAACAGCCTTGTAGCGGTTTTGTCTTATTATTGTGTCAATCAAATACTACATATCTAATTTGACTGATTTCAAAATCATTCTGCCATATTTAACAGAGAAATAAAGAGGTTTTTGACAAATAAATAATTATTTTTACAAAACCGTCTTTTTGTAATACAATTACTTGTTTTTCTTCTTTATTGAGTCCATTCTCTCTTCTAATGCAGTAACCACTGTTTCTAATACCTTAATTCTTGCATAGTATTTATCGTTTGCTTCCACAATAACCCAAGGTGCATGATTGGTAGAAGTTCGTATAATCATTTCATTGACTGCCTCTTCATATTCTTTCCATTTTTCTCTATTGCGCCAGTCTTCCTCGGTTATTTTCCATTGCTTATCCGGTGTTTCCTGTCTCTCCTTAAAGCGCGCTGCCTGTTCATCCTGGTCGATGTGCATCCAAAACTTGATGACGATACATCCAAAGTTGGTAAGATGCTCTTCCATATGATTTAACTCATTAAAAGCACGTTTCCAGTCTGATTCCTTACAAAAACCCTCAATACGTTCCACCATAACACGACCATACCAGGTTCGATCAAAAATCGTCATATGTCCAGCCTTTGGCATCGCGTTCCAAAAACGCCATAAGTAATGATGACTACGCTCCATATCATTTGGTGCCGCCACAGGAATTACTTCATAGCCTCTTGGATCCATGTTTTCAGTGAGGCGTTTGATGGCTCCTCCTTTTCCACCAGCGTCCCAGCCTTCAAAGGCAAGAACCACAGGAATTCTATGTTTGTACATCTCAAAATGTAGAAGGGCTAATTTTTCCTGAAGCTCTTTCAGTCGCTTTTTATACTCTTCTTTTTCAATTTTTAGGGATAAATCAACACTACTTAAAACATCTAATTTCAGTGATTTTTCAAGTTCCTTTAGTTCAGTATTTTCGACAGCCATTTCTTTTTTGGACTGCGGTTTCTTCGCTTTTTCTACCACTTCTTTACGCGCTTCTTTTTCTTTTAAAGCTTCTTCCAATCGCTCTGTAACAGTTTTTAGAATTTTAGCGGTTGCAAATTCTTTGTTGGTTGCTTCTACTATGGTCCATTTTGCATGGTCACTATCTGTTTTTGCCAGCATATCGTCAAAAATCTCTAAATATGACTGGTATTCTTTATTTTGTCTCCAATCATTTTCTGTAACTCTCCATGCAGTATTTTTAGAATCTTCAAGTCCTTTGAAACGCTTTTTCTGTTCCTTTTTACTGATGTGAAGGAAGAATTTAATAATTACCATCCCGTCTACGGCTAACTCCTGCTCAAAATGGACGATTTCACCAAAGGCTTTTTGATTATCTCTCTCTTTTTTTTTCCTTCCATATGGTCTTCAAAAATACGACGATACCAACTTCTGTCAAAGACATGAATTCGTCCATTAGCAGGTGTTTTCGTCCAGAATCTCCAAAGAAATGGGCGCATAGCTTCTTCTTCCGATGCTTTTTGAATGGTGTACACCTTAAAGCCTCTGGGATCAAGCGGACCAATCAGGCGATTAATCAACGTGCCCTTTCCCGCAGCACCCCAGCCTTCGAAAACAACCATAACAGGAATTTGCGCTGTTTTACAGTCGCGTTGTAATCTGGCAAGTTTTGGAGATAGTTCCTCCATCAGTGTTTCATATTCTTTTTTCGAAATTTTTTTATCCAGATCAATTTTTTCTAGCATAAATCTTCCTCCTCCAGGAATTCTTTATTTTTTAAACAATAATTTTTTCCAAGCTTTTAAACAGTCACCATTTGCAAAGAAAACAATCGCTTCTCCTATCTTATAAGGAACGATTCCACCGCTATTTAAAAGAACACTGTCCAACATTCCTTCTTTCGTTCCATATACCATCATAAGAACTTCTGGGTCTTTTTTATCTTTTCCCTTGTTCATACTATATACGATTCCCAACGCAATTTTTAAAAACAGTTTTGCGAACAGCGAATGCTTTGCCAACTGTTCTAGTGAGTTGTACATGGTAAATTCGCCTTTTTTCGTTTGGTCAAAGGTACTGAGTGGTTTTCCATAAAGAACAGCGAATTGTTCTTTGGATATGTGAAAGGAGCTTGTTGGCCTTTTAAAATAATCTGGAAATAAATCTTTCTCGTTACGGCTGATTTTTTCTCCTTTCACTTCAACAATAGCCTTCAAGCGTATATCCTGAATGGATGATCCAACTAATATTTCATAGTCTCCAGAGACCATAATTTCTTTTTTTTGCTCGGTATCATAGATGGAAAAAGCCTGTTCATCCAATGTAAATTCTAGTGTTTTCTCTTCTTGAGACGAAAGTTCTACTTTTTGAAAACCACGAAGTTCTTTATTGGCACGAATGATATTTTGTTTGGGATTTTTAACATAAATTTGTACAACTTCTTTTCCGGTTACCTGCCCCGTATTCTTTAGAGTCATTTGAACTTGTAATTTCCCTCCAGAATACAAATGCTTATCAAGCTGTAAATTTTCGTATGCGAATGTAGTATAAGAAAGACCGAATCCAAAGGGAAAAAGAACATCTTTATGGAAGGAATCATAATAACGATAGCCTACAAAAATACTTTCACGATATTCCACATCATCGGTAGCTTTTCCGTAATAAGAATAGGAAGGCACATCCTCTAATGCTAATGGGAAGGTTTCAGCAAGCTTTCCACTCGGATTTACAACGCCAGACACCAATTCAGCAACAGCTTCTCCAACTGCCTGTCCTGCCAGATAAAGATGGAGTATTGCCTTTGTTTTGTCGATAAATGGTAGGGTAAAAGGAGCACCTCCAAAGGAAATAAAGGCAATGTTAGGATTAATTCTCTGTAATTTATAAAAGAGATTTTTCTGATTTTCTGGTAGCTCCAGCGTACTGCGATCATAGCCTTCACCTTCTGACATATTTGTCAGTCCACCAAAAAATAAAATTGGAAGACCTTGTTCAGCTAATTTAAGAGCTTCTATTTCTAAGGAGTGATCCACTAGAACCGTCCCCGTGGTATAGCCTTTCTGATAATATAAATTGAAGCCAAGGTCTTTGAGGCTTTGGATGGCGTTTTTGGTAGGGCGGGTGTTGATATGGCTGCTGCCGCCACCTTGAAAGCGCATATGTTCAGCCAGTTCACCGATGACAACAAGTTGTTGATCTTTCTTTAGGGGAAGAAAGTTGTCATTCTTTAATAGAACTGCAGATTCTGTTGCAAGTTCTTTTGCAATCTGGTGTTGGGCATCATAATCAATCTGTGTCTTTTGGATGAGTTTTTTTTGTTTTTCAACAAGGTGAATGATTCGCTGAACCGGGATGTCTAATTCTTCTTGGGTGATGCGGCCTTCTTCTAAAGCTTGTTCTAACTGTTTGCTGTGTACCCCCTGAGAGTCTGGCATTTCCAAATCAAGACCTGCTTTGATACAGGCAACAATATCAGCTGCAGCACCCCAATCAGATATAACAAGGCCTTCAAAACCCCATTCATTTCTCAAAATATCTGTTAAAAGTTCTTTGTTAGCACAGCAATAAGCACCATTAAGTCGGTTATAGGCAGCCATAATGGTTTCTGGTTTTGCCTGTTTTACCACCATTTCAAAAGCTTTTAAGTAGATTTCACGTAGTGCTCGTTCATCAATCTGACTATTGGAAGTCTGTCTTCTTGTTTCCTGTGAATTGGCTGCAAAGTGCTTTAGAGAAGTGGCAACCCCTTTCTCCTGCATGGCTTTTATATAGGCTGTTGCAAGTGTTCCTGTTAGAAAGGGATCTTCCGAAAAATATTCAAAATTACGGCCACAGAGAGGAGATCGTTTTATATTTACTCCACAGCCTAGAACGATAGAAACTTGTTCGTACAGTGCTTCATCTGCAATGGCTTCAGCCATTTTTTTAACCGCATCCACACTGAAGCTACAGGCGATTGCCGAGGCTGTCGGAAAGCAGGTGGCAATTTTACTTTGATTATTCTGCATCACCTGTTTTGAGTCCTGTTTTCTAAGTCCATGGGGGCCGTCGGTCATCATAATGGAAGGAAGTTTTCCATTGCAATCATAGGTCTCCCATGGACCCACTCCGTTTAAAAGTCGAATTTTTTCCTTCGTTGTTAAATCTATCATCCTAGCTTCACCCTTTCTTCTGTCTGTAGTATTTTTTCCATTTCTTCCTTGGGTAATGGTTTACTATAATAATAACCCTGAATATAATCGCAACTTTTACTTTTTAGATATTCCATTTGTTGTTCTTCTTCTACTCCTTCGGCAATCACATTCATCTTTAACTTATGCGCTATGGATATGATTTCTTCTAAGATCAAACTTTTTTCATCTCTTCTAAGTATTTGATCGATAAAACTTTTATCAATTTTTACAGTGGAAATTGGTAAAAGTTGCAGATTGTTTAGAGAAGAATATCCTTTGCCAACCCCAACATTTAAATTTTTTAAATCCTCCAATTGGATTTTTTCATAATTTTCTCTCGTATATACAGAAACACCTGATTCAAAAAGTGGATTGGTAAAAAGCACCTCATCTTTTCTCTTATCTGTAACCGCAATAATTCCTGCGATATCAAGATCACCTGTAACAAGACTTTCATAAATTTCAGTCCAATTTCCAGAGCTCATTTCAATTTTGTAATCCATTTGATTAAAAATCAAGTTTGTAAAGTCCGGATCAAAGCCATATAAACGCATGTTTTTTGTGTAAGTTAAAGGAGGATGATTTTCGTCTACCCGATAGCTTACCAAATCATAATCTGAAAAATCTGTGGCAACACTTTGTGTGGATGTTTCTAGAAAAACAAAGGTTGATACCAGAATAAAAAAGAGTATACGGTTCAG